>NZ_DAMBKZ010000011.1:0-168893 GCF_032066345.1 Brucella sp. | reverse complement strand
GATGTTGACCAGAATGCCCTGGACAGCCGGATCGGCGGTGATGATCTTGAACGCAGACGTGACTTTCTCCTTGGTAGCGCCGCCACCAACGTCGAGGAAGTTAGCTGGCTCAGCACCGTAGAGCTTGATGATGTCCATGGTTGCCATGGCAAGGCCTGCGCCGTTGACCATGCAGCCGATGTTGCCATCAAGAGCGACGTAAGCGAGATCGTGCTTGGAAGCTTCGATTTCCTTTTCGTCTTCTTCCGACAGATCGCGCAGTTCCTGAATGTCTGGATGACGGAACAGTGCATTGCCGTCGAACGATACCTTGGCATCGAGAACGCGCACGCGGCCATCGGTCATGACGATCAGCGGGTTGATTTCCAGAAGGCTCATGTCCTTTTCGGAGAATGCCTTGTAGAGGATCGGGAACAGCTTGAGGCCGTCTTCACGCGCTGCATCCTTAAGCTCTAACGCATCGGCGAGCTTGTTGGCGTCTTCATCGGTCACGCCCTTGGCAGGATCGATAGCAACGGTGATGATCTTCTCAGGAGTTTCTTCAGCAACAGCTTCAATGTCCATGCCGCCTTCGGTCGAAACGACGAAAGCAGGACGGCCAACGGTGCGGTCGATGAGGATCGAGAGATAAAGCTCGCGCTCGATGTCTGCACCATCTTCGATGTAAAGACGGTTGACCTGCTTGCCGGCTTCACCGGTCTGCTTGGTCACGAGCGTGTTGCCGAGCATTTCCTTTGCATGGGAAACAACTTCTTCGATCGACTTTGCAAGGCGAACGCCGCCCTTTGCATCAGGACCGAGTTCCTTGAACTTGCCCTTGCCGCGTCCACCAGCATGGATCTGGCTCTTGACGACATAAAGCGGGCCTGGAAGCGTCTTTGCCCATTCTTCCGCCTGTTCGACGGAATAAACAGCCACACCATTGGCGATTGGGGCGCCGAAAGTGTGAAGCAGGCGCTTGGCCTGATATTCGTGAATATTCATCTGGTTGTCCTCTGCGGATTAACAGCCGGAAAAGGCCGGGCTGCTCTCAAGAGCGATCCGGCCTAGTCTGGAACTTATTTCAGTGACGGAGCGATACCGACGCAAGCTTCGCAAAGACCGGCAACAGATGCGACCGACTTTTCGAACTCGGCCTTTTCGTCCTTATCGAGATCGATCTCGATAATACGTTCAACGCCGTTGGCACCGATCACAGTTGGAACGCCGACATACATGTCCTTGACGCCATACTGACCGGAAAGCTGTGCTGCGACTGGCAGAACGCGCTTCTTGTCCTTGAGGTAGGATTCAGCCATCTGGATTGCAGAAGCAGCCGGTGCATAGAAAGCAGAACCGGTCTTGAGCAGGCCGACGATTTCTGCGCCGCCATCACGGGTGCGCTGAATGATCTTGTCGAGCTTTTCCTGGCTGGTCCAGCCCATCTTGACGAGGTCTGGAAGCGGGATACCGGCAACGGTCGAGTAACGAGCGAGCGGAACCATGCTGTCGCCGTGGCCACCAAGCACGAATGCAGTGACGTCTTCGACCGACACGTTGAATTCTTCCGACAGGAAGTAGCGGAAACGGGCGCTGTCCAAAACGCCAGCCATGCCGACAACCTTGTGTGCTGGCAGACCGGAGAACTTCTGCAAAGCCCAGACCATCGCATCAAGCGGGTTGGTGATGCAGATGACGAAAGCTTCAGGCGCATATTTCTTGATGCCTGCGCCGACCTGTTCCATGACCTTCAGGTTGATACCCAGAAGATCGTCGCGGCTCATGCCCGGCTTACGCGGCACGCCTGCGGTTACGATGACAACGTCTGCGCCTTCGATTGCGGCATAGTCGTTTGCACCGGTGAACTTCGCATCAAAACCGTCAACAGGTGAAGATTCTGCAATATCCAGTCCCTTACCCTGCGGAGTACCTTCCGCAATGTCGAAAAGGACGACGTCGCCGAGTTCCTTCAGACCAGCAAGATGAGCGAGCGTGCCGCCAATCATACCGGAGCCGATGAGGGCAATCTTGTTGCGTGCCATGTTGTTTCTTTCCTCAAGTTTGATCCAGAAACGCATGAAGCTATCCGGTTTCCTCCCGGAAAACGCGTCTGCGCTGCGAGGGTTCGATAGGACTCTTTGCAAAAAAACTCAACTCATTATTTTGCGACCAATGTTTTCAATCGGTTAGATTTATATGTTCTTACGTAAACGTAAGATATTTTGGCAAAATGGAGGCAACTGAGTCTTATCGTCCGGCTGTTACGCATTGCTCAGAACACGCCAGCCTGGCCGTCATTCATTTTTAAAGGCCATTCACGTCTACAGGAGGAAACACGATCAGCAAACAACCGCATTCAACCCAAGCTCTTGCCAAAGCAACATAGCCCTCGAATGCTATAAGTCGAGTCTGTGGCAGTTCGATGATGGAGCGCATCCCAAAAGCAGAGGAATGCGAACCGTCTCAGCCTGCTGATTTTTCTGCAAATGCTTCCAGATATTCCGCGCTCTGCATTTCAAACAGGCGGGAAGCCGTGCGGTCAAACTCAAAAGCTTCTACGCCTTTGCTTGCTTGATAAAGCTTTTCAGGCTGGGCTTCGGCAGAGATGAACAAACGCGCGTGATGATCGTAAAGCACGTCGATCAGCAGAATGAAGCGCTTGGCCTCATTGCGACGCGAATAATCGAGCACCGGCACATCCTCAACAAACAGCGTCTGATAGCGTGTGACGATGGCGATATAATCGTTGGCTGCAAGCGGCTGGGCGCACAGTTCATTGAAGGTGAAGCGCGCGGCCCCCGGCACTGCATGACGCACGGGAATATCGCGCCCCTTGATATGCACCACGTCTGGCTGTTCTTGCTGACCATCCTTATGCGCGGTCCAGGCGGCATCCATGCGCTTGGTCGTCTCGGAACCAAGCGGCGTCAGATAAACCGGCTGACGGTCGAGCTTTTCAAGTCGGTAATCGGTGCGTGAATCGAGATTGATCACATCAACATGCTGTTTAAGGATATCGACAAAGGGTAGAAACAGCTGACGGTTCAACCCGTCGCGATAAAGATTGTCGGGCGCCACGTTGGATGTCGCGATCAGCACCACGCCGCGCGCAAACAATGCATTGAACAGGCGCGACAAGATCATCGCGTCGGCAATGTCGGTCACAGTAAATTCGTCGAAGCAAAGCACCCACGCCTGTTCGGCCAAAGCTTCAGCCACCGGCGGGATCGGATCTTCCTGTTTGGTTTCGCCACGCTTCAGGGCCTGACGATGCGCATTGATGCGCTCATGCGCATCAGCCATGAAATCATTGAAATGCGCACGGCGTTTGCGTTCGACCGGCAAAAGCTGGAAGAACATATCCATCAGCATGGTCTTGCCGCGACCAACTTCGCCATGAACATAAAGTCCTTTGACGGTGGCAACTTCCTTGCGCTTGCCAAACAACCAGCCCAGCGCACTCGATTTGCGCGAAAGACGTTTGGTGCAAACTTCCTCGATCAGACGGTCATAGCGTGCAGTCAATTCAAGCTGTGCGGGATCGGATTCGACCTCCCCTGCCTTGACCAGCGCGTCATAATGCTCGCGAACCGAGGGGAACGCCTTCAAATTACCGTCGAAAGACATGATTGCCTGTCCCACCGCTCAATTACGAAAAAGGCGGAGCGTCTCACGACTGCCCCGCCTGTCTTTAACTCAATAGGCTTATCAACGCGACAGCGAAACTGCCTGACCGCTCGTGGTCTGACCGTCGAATCGGCCCTGACCGGAAGAATAAAGCGTAGCGACCGTGCCGCCATTCGCATCATAGAGCGAAAGCTGCTTGCCATTGACCGACCAGGAAGCGAGGCTTCCGAGTTCACCCGGGCAGCGCAGCGGACCAGCGCGATAGCCCTGACCATACTTGGTCTGTGGCGTTGCGATCTTACAATTCTGACCGGCAAGCGATGCATTCCATACGCCTGCGACTGTGCCCGGCGTCAGATCAGGTGCCGATTCGGGCGGCAGGCTTGCAACCTGCGTTCCGGCCGCTGGCTGCGACATGTCGGTCGTCGGCGCCGTCGGAAACGAGTTAGGAGCGTTCAGATTACCAGACTGTACGGAACTGACGGGAGCAGAACGCAGCGGTGCTGGTGGCGGTGGCGATGCATTGTTGTCAAAACCTCCGACTCGGGAGCTTTGGCAACCGGCCAAAATGACGCCCGCCGCAGCAATGCTGAGCAAACTTGCTTTTGAAATTCCCATCTGGTTCTCCAATTTCGCCAAAAGTCCTGGCATGTTCGTGGGGCTGACTATTCGGGGGAGTGCCCCTCGCACCGTCGAGTTTGAAAGCTCGACCTAAAAACAATATTGCACCGATAAAATGGCGATATGGTTAAAAAATCAACAGCAAGCTACCGTGAATTTATGCAAAAGCATCCATAGAAGGCTTGAAATAGCTTAGAAATTTTCAAAATGGCGCAGGAAGGACACAGTTTTTAGGTAAACACCGATCCACAAATTCAGTAATCAGACCGGGCTTGAGCCAATAACGCGCCGGTACTGGCAATTTGTGGGCTTTTCCGCCATATAGAGCGCATCCCGAAAAGTGTGAAACGGTTTTCGGACAAGATGCGCGTTAAAACAAATGCTCGGAACGCCGATCTGATCCAGTCAGAACGAAACACGCTCCAGAGCCTTTCCGATATAGACAGGACCCGGAACCAGCAATGAGTAAGGCCATCTTCGCCAAGATGAACGGACTGGGCAACAAAATCATTGTTGCCGATATGCGCGGACGCAGCGATCGTATCGCTCCGACTGCTGCCATCCGTCTGGCCGGAGAAGAGGCAACTTCCTTTGACCAGATCATGGCCATCCATGATCCAAAGACGCCCGGCACTGATCATTATATTGAGATCATCAATTGTGACGGCACACAGGCGCAAGCATGTGGCAACGGCACACGCTGCGTTGTGCAGTGGCTTTCTAATGAAAGCGGAAAACAGGATTACACTTTCCAGACACTGGCTGGCATCCTGACCGCCAATGAGCACGAAGACGGGCTGATTACGGTCGATATGGGCAAGCCGCATTTCGGCTGGAAGGAAATCCCCCTCGCACATGAAGTGGACGACACCAGCGCCATTGATCTGTCTGCTGGCCCTGCCGATGCGCCTGTTCTGCAAGCGCCGTCGATTGCATCCATGGGCAATCCGCACGCGATCTTCTGGGTCGAAAACGATGTCTGGTCCTATGCGCTCGATCAATATGGGCCGGGGTTGGAACATGATCCGATTTTCCCGGAACGCGCCAATATTTCCATCGCTCAGGTCACATCGCGCGACAGCATGAACCTGCGCACATGGGAACGTGGTGCGGGCCTTACCCTCGCATGTGGTTCTGCCGCCTGCGCTGCCGCCGTCTCAGGCGCACGTACTGGCCGTACCGAACGCAACGTCACGGTCAATGTCCCCGGCGGCCCGCTCAAGATTGAATGGCGCGAAGACGATCACGTCATGATGACCGGTCCCGCTGAATGGGAATTTGATGGCACATTCGATCCCGCAACCGGCGAATGGGAGTACGCCCCTAATCAGAGCAGAGGTGCTGCCTGATGGCCGTTGAAGTCGTAACTTTCGGATGCCGCCTCAACACCTATGAATCCGAGGTGATGAAGCGCGAGGCGGATAGCGCCGGCCTTGGCGAACTCAAAGATGGCGCGATCATCTTCAACACCTGCGCCGTTACGGCAGAAGCCGTACGTCAGGCACGTCAGGCCATCCGCAAGGCACGCCGCGACAACCCGGAAGCGCGCATTATCGTCACCGGTTGTGCTGCGCAGACGGAATCGGCCAAATTCGAGGCCATGGATGAAGTCGACCTCATTCTGGGTAATGAGGAAAAGCTCAAGGCCAACTCCTATCGCATGTTGCCCGACTTCGGCGTGAACCAGTTCGAAAAGGTGCGCGTCAACGACATTATGGAAGTACGCGAAACCGCGAGCCATATGGTCGATGCGATTGAAGGCCGCGCGCGCGCATTTGTGCAGGTGCAAAATGGCTGCGATCATCGCTGCACCTTCTGCATTATCCCTTATGGTCGCGGCAATTCACGCTCGGTGCCGATGGGCGGCGTGGTCGATCAGGTCAAGCGCCTTGTCGATAACGGCTATCGCGAAGTGGTTCTGACCGGCGTGGACATGACCTCTTACGGTCCCGATCTGCCGGGAAGCCTGCGTCTCGGCAAGCTGGTGAAGACTGTTCTCAATCAGGTGCCGGATTTGCAGCGCCTGCGCCTGTCATCCATTGATTCCATCGAGGCCGACGAAGACCTGATGGAAGCAATCGCCAACGAAAAGCGCCTGATGCCCCATCTGCATCTGTCGCTTCAGGCAGGCGACGACATGATTTTGAAGCGCATGAAGCGTCGTCATCTGCGTGATGATTCCATCCGATTCTGCGCAGATGTACGCGCACTTCGCCCTGACATCGTGTTCGGTGCCGACATTATTGCAGGTTTCCCGACCGAGACTGAAGAGATGTTTGCAAACTCGATGAAGATCGTCGAGGAATGCGGGCTGACGCATCTGCACGTCTTCCCATACAGCGCACGCGAAGGCACACCGGCTGCGCGTATGCCGCAGGTCAGGCGCGAAATCGTCAAGGAACGCGCAGCGCGGTTACGTGGCGTTGGCGACCGAGCTTATGAAAAGCACCTCGCTTCTCTCAATGGCACTGTGCAGCGCCTGTTGATCGAGAAGGAAGGCATTGCCCGCACGGAAGGCTTTACGCTGGCCGCTGTTGATCAGGGTAACGCTGGCGAAATTATCGAACGAATTGTGACGGGGCATGACGGTGAAAAACTCCTCACCCGTCAGACAGAGCCGCAAGCGGCTTAAAGCTTAAGGGCATCAGATTTCATGGCAATGGGTTTCATCAAGAAAATGTTCTCCTTCGGCAAGAAGGAGGTTGAAGAAAAGCCGGTCGAACAGCCCGCTCCTGATGCCGTGGAAGCGGCTTTAGAAACACAGCTTACTGAAACCGTCGAAGCGCCTAGCGAAACCGAAAACACCGTCGTTGAAGTGGTTATTTCCGAACCGGAAGCACCAGTGATCGCCAGTGAGCCTGAGCCAGAGCCAGAGCCTGAGCAGATTGAAGAGCCTGCCGCTGAACCGGTTGAGGAAGAAAAGGCAGAACCGGAGCATCCGGTTGCCGAGATCGAAATCCCGATTGAACAGCCACCGGTGATGGAACCGATCGTGGTTGAAGCACCTGTGCCAGAGCCCGTTGTCGAGCCAGAGCCAGAGCCTGTTGCTGAACCCGAACAGGTTGAAATCGCGAAAGCTCCTGAAGTTTCAGAGGCACCCGTTGTTGAGGAAATAGTCGAGCCCGCAACTCAGCCAGAGGCAGCGAAGCCCAAAAAGGTCAAGGTCGCAAAGGCCGTTGAAGAACATCAGGAAGAAGCGCCGGTCGAGGCAGCGCCGGAGCCAAAGCTTTCCTGGTTCGAGCGCCTGCGTCGCGGCCTGCTGCGTTCGTCGAATTCATTGAGTGATTCCATCAGCGGTATCTTCACCAAGCGCAAGCTCGATGAAGACACTTTGCAAGATCTTGAAGACGTGCTCATTCAGGCCGATCTCGGCCTTGAAACGGCTATGCGTGTGACCGATGCGCTGTCATCCGGCCGCTATGGCAAGGACGTGACTGGCGAAGAAGTGCGCAACATCATGGGCGCGGAAATCGAAAAGGTGCTTGGGCCCGTCGCAAAGCCTTTGGAGCTTGATCTCTCGCACAAGCCGCATGTCATTCTGGTTGTCGGCGTCAATGGCACCGGCAAGACAACGACCATCGGCAAGCTTGCCGCAAAGCTCACCGCTGGCGGCCTCAAGGTCATGCTTGCGGCTGGTGATACTTTCCGCGCCGCCGCCATCGAACAGCTCCATATCTGGGGCGAGCGCACCGGTTCCCCGGTTGTTTCGAGCAAGCTCGGGGCCGATGCAGCGGGCCTTGCCTATGATGCATGGAAGCAGGCCAAAGATGCAGGCAGCGATGTTCTTATCATCGACACTGCAGGCCGTTTGCAGAACAAGGCCGAACTGATGGACGAACTCGCCAAGATCGTTCGTGTTCTTGGCAAACACGATCCGGAAGCCCCACACACGGTTCTCCAGACCTTGGATGCCACCACCGGCCAGAATGCGCTCAATCAGGTCGAGATTTTCAAGAATATCGCTGGCGTCAATGGCCTCGTCATGACCAAGCTTGACGGCACGGCACGCGGCGGCATTCTGGTGGCCATTTCGGCCAAGCATAAGCTTCCGATCTATTTCATCGGCGTCGGCGAAGGCGTCGACGATCTTGAACCATTTGCGGCCAAGGATTTTGCCCGCGCCATCGCAGGAGTTGCCTGATGGAGCATCCCGTTTTCGAACGCGATCCGTCGCAAAAGACCGAAGCAGAACGCAAGGAAGTCCCGCCGCTGCTCAAGCTTGCGCTGGAACTTGGACCGCTGCTGGTGTTCTTTTTTGCCAATGCGCGTGGTGAAAGCCTGATCGAGCGCTTTCCGGTGCTTGGCCAGATTGGCGAACCGATCTTTCTGGCAACCGCGCTCTTCATGGTTGCAACCGTCATTGCGCTTGCCATTTCATGGTCGATGACACGCACCCTGCCGATGATGCCGCTCATTTCCGGCATCGTGGTTCTGGTGTTTGGTGCGCTGACGCTCTGGCTGCACAACGACACCTTCATCAAGATGAAGCCGACCATCGTAAACACGCTGTTTGGCGCGATCCTGCTCGGCGGGCTTTTATTCGGCAAATCCTTGCTTGGCTATGTGTTTGATTCGGCTTTCAAGCTGGATGCAGAGGGTTGGCGCAAGCTGACTTTCCGCTGGGGCCTGTTCTTCATCTTCCTGGCAATTGCCAATGAAGTGGTGTGGCGCAATTTTTCGACCGATGCCTGGGTTTCCTTCAAGGTCTGGGGCATCATGCCGATAACCATTGTCTTCACGCTTTCACAAATGCCGCTTATTCAGAAGCACACTTTGCCAGAAGCTAAAAAAGACTAAGACATTTTGAGGAGGATGCCATGTTACGCTTGGACATTGAACAATTCATCTGCCGCAGCGATAATTATGGCGTTCTCATCCATGATCCTGAAAGTGAGCTGACCGCGGCAATCGACGCGCCGGATGCGCACGCAATCGAAGCGGCGCTCAAGCGCCGTGGCTGGACGCTCGACTTCATTTTCACGACGCATCATCACCTTGATCACGTCGAAGGCAACGAGGCGCTGAAAGCCAAATTCGGCGTCAGCATCATCGGACCAAAGGCTGAGCAAAGCAAAATCCCGACACTTGACCGTACAGTTCAGGACGGCGACGAGTTCACCTTCGGACTTTTCAAGATCAAAGTGATTTCCACGCCCGGTCACACGGCTGGCGAGATTTCCTTTTATCTGCCGGAAGCAAAAGTCGTGTTTACAGGCGACACGCTTTTTGCACTGGGCTGCGGTCGACTGTTTGAAGGAACACCGGATATCATGTTCCAGTCGCTGCAAAAGCTTGTGGCGCTACCGGGCGACACTGCCGTTTATTGCGGCCACGAATATACGCAGAGCAATGCACGCTTTGCCCTCACCATCGATCCCGACAATTCGGCATTGAAGGAACGTGCAGCCGAGATTGCGCGGCTTCGCGCAGCTGATAAGATGACCCTGCCCACAAGCATAGCGCTTGAAATGGCAACCAATCCATTTCTTCGCTGGCACGATGGCCGCATTCGCACGCGGCTTGGAATGCAGGGCGCAACTGATGAAGCGGTTTTCGCGGAAATCCGTAAGCGCAAGGATTTATTCTAGGACATTACCATGATGACGATTTCTCGCTTCAAACAGTTTCATGCAGCAGCTCTGCTCGGCCTTTCTCTTGCGATCCTTCCGCAGTCAGCGAACATGGCCTTTGCCGAAGACATTCTGGCAATTGCAACGCCACCGCAGACACCAGCTGACATCAACAATTTCAAGCTGACCGAAGACCTCCTGACGCGTATGGAAAAAATCCATACGCAGCTTGAGGATATGCAGCTTTCACCGACTGCCGAAGAAGGTCAGGATGCGCAGCCGTCGATGGATTCCATGGTCAAGAGCATCGAATCGCGCCCGCAAGTGGTTGAGCTGATGAAGGCGGAAAACATCGAGCCACGCGATTATCTTCTCGCCTATTTCGCCATGATGAGCGCGCTTGCAGCAGCCGATGCCGAAGAAGAAGATCAGCTTGTCGATGAAGTGAAGCAGATCAATCCCGAGCACCTCGCCTTTGGCAAACAATATGGCGACCGCATTCGCGAACTGATCGGGGAATAGAGTATCAAAAAAAACCGGCGAAGTTTCCTTCGCCGGTTTTTTCTTTCAAGATGATTGCCTTAGCAGCCGTAGTGCGTTGATTGTCACCAGAACGGTCGCGCCGGTATCGGCCAGAATTGCCGGCCAGAGGCCAGTGATCCCCAGCACCGTGGTCACAAGGAATACCGCTTTAAGACCAAGTGCGATTGTAATATTCTGATGAATATTACTCATGGTCCGCTTCGACAGATCGACCATCGCAGCCACATCACCGACGCGACCATGCAGCACCGCTGCATCCGCAGTTTCCAGCGCCACATCCGTACCGCCACCCATGGCGATGCCAACATCGGCCGCAGCAAGCGCTGGCGCATCATTGATACCGTCGCCAACCTTGGCAACAACCTGACCCGCATTGCGAAACTCGCCAACGATCCGCTGCTTGTCTTCCGGCAGGAGTTCGGCACGCACTTCGATGCCCAGATCCTTGCCGATAGCTTCTGCCGTGCGACGATTATCGCCGGTCAGCATAACGGTACGAATACCGGCATCCTTCAGCGTCTTAAGCCCAGCAATCGCATCCGCGCGCGGCTCGTCACGCATGGCGATGGCACCTGCAATTTTGCCGTCTGCAACCAGAACAGAAACCGTCTTACCTTCATCATTGCAGGCAGCAATCCGCGCCGCCAGATCGTCCGGAATGGCAGAGATTTCATTGGCAGCCTTGCGCGAACCCAAGAACAGCTCAATGCCATCAGCTTTACCTGACACACCCTTGCCGCCATGTGCCTTACCTGCCGAAACGGCTGAGAGTTTCAGGCCACGCGTATCAGATGCACCGACAATCGCTAAGGCTAACGGATGGCTTGAACCTGCATCAAGTGATGCAGCCAGACGCAAGACTTCTTCTTCCGAAAGTGCGCCAGGCAGAACATCCGTTACCTGCGGCTTGCCTTCAGTCAGCGTGCCGGTTTTGTCGAAACAGGCGGTCGTAATCTTGCCTATGGTTTCAAGAACTGCGCCACCTTTCAGCAACAGCCCGCGCCTCGCACCAGCCGAAAGCGAGGCGGCAATGGCTGCAGGCGTCGAAATAACCAGCGCACAGGGGCAACCAATCAGCAGAATGGCCAGGCCTTTATAAATCCATTCGCCCCATTCAGCACCCGCGACTAGCGGCGGCAGAATGGCAACCAGAGCCGCCACGACAACCACACCCGGCGTATAGTAAGTCGAGAAGCGATTGATGAAACGCTCTGTGGGTGCTTTGGCTTCCTGTGCTTCCTCAACCAGCCGCACAACACGCGCAATCGTGTTGTCCTGCGCTGCGGCTGTCACTTCGACCCGCAACAGCCCGTCGCCATTGATGGTGCCTGCAAAGACGCTGTCGCCGACTGCCTTGCCGACAGGCGTGCTTTCACCCGTGACGGGTGCTTCATCGATTGCACTTTCACCAGAAATAATCTCGCCATCAGCAGGCATACGATCACCGGGACGCACCGCAATTACGTCGCCCACGCTCAGCTCTTCCGCTGGTACTTCTTTTGTGGAGCCATTGCTTTCCAAAAAGGCGGTCTTCGGCACCAATGCCGTCAGCGACTGAATGCTTGCGCGCGCCTTGCCTGCGGCCACACCTTCCAGCAATTCACCAACCAGAAACAGGAAGACGACAGCGGCAGCTTCTTCGGTCGCACCGATGATGACAGCGCCAATGGCCGCAATAGTCATCAGCATTTCAATCGAAAACGGCGTGCCATTGATGGCTGCGGAATAAGCACGCTTTGCAATCGGTATGAGGCCGATCAGCATTGCAGCCGTAAAGGCCCATAATTCAATCGGCGGATAAAGATGGCCAACGATATAGGCAACCACCAGACCACCGCCACAGGCGAGCATCATCTGGCCCTTGCCGCTCTGCCACCAGCGCTTCGGTTTTGAAGGCACCTTTGGCTGAGCTTTGAGCGCCCCTGTCGATTGCGCGCTGGCTTTGTAGCCAAGTGCCGTAACCTTCGCGGCAATCTCGTCAACACTGGCCGAGCCGTCATGATTGACGGTCATGGTGCCATTTGTCACGGAAACAGACACATCCTGCACCCCGCCGACACGACGAACAGCCGTGTCAATCTTGGCGGCACAGGAGGCACAATCCATACCTTCAACGCTGAAGCGTAAACTGTCGGCGCCCGCTGCGATCTGCTTTGCTTCGGGTTCGTCATGAGCGTGGTCGTGCTTGTGGTCATGATCATGGCCGCTACAGCCTGCATGGTCATGGTTATGGTCATGGTCGTGATCGTGATCGTGATCGTGATCGTGATCGTGATGCTCATGCTTGGCAGGCGCTTTTTCGTCAGCCAATGGTTCGATGCCATAGCCAAGACTACGGACCTTTTTGGCAACACTTTCCAGATCGCTGCTGCCATCATGGCGCACCGTCATCATGCCCGTCGTCACGGACACGGAAACATCTTCCACGCCCGAAACGCGGCGCACAGCCGTATCGATTTTTGTCGCGCAGGAAGCGCAATCCATGCCTTCAACGCGAAAACGGTTTTGTTTCAAAATCTCGTTCATGACCTGCCCCTATCGAGACCACTCTTGAATTGTCTGAAACAAGGTCTACATCCTCTAGTGACTAGAGGAGCAAGAGAAAAAATGATTACCAATGTTCCGATTGGCGAAGCATCGAAAGCCAGCGGTGTGAAAGTGCCAACTATCCGTTATTACGAGCAAATCGGGCTTCTCCCGGTGCCTCCGCGCACGGAAGGAAATCGCCGCCTTTATGACAATGCCGATATTCAGCGGCTGTTATTCATCCGCCATGCGCGCGATCTGGGCTTTGAAGTGGATGCGATCCGCACGCTTTTAGACCTTCAGGACAATCCCGGCCAGTCATGTGCTGCAGCTGATTCTATTGCACGCGCGCGCCTGATCGATGTCGAGCATCGCATCACCAAACTATTGTCTTTGAAAACTGAACTTTTGCGGATGCTGGATTGCACGGCACATGGCCGTATCGACCAGTGCCGCGTTATCGAAATCCTGGGCAATCACGATGAATGCGTACATCCGAAGCACTAAACTTCAGACGCAACCATCAATAAGCGGCCATCGCCTTACTGAATCTTCTCGAATCGAGTCGCCTCGATTTTCAGCGTCCCGAGCTGCGTGCCTATGCGGGCAACAACCGGCGCATAGATGCCGGAATTGCCTAATGAAGCGAAAGAGATCGTCATCTTGCTGCGCGTGCTCAGATAGTCGATGGCCTTCTTGCCCTTCTGGTAGCCTGAGATCGGCACGAACTTGGCCGAGCAGATCACCGATTCGCCCGTAAAACCTTCCGTCGTGAAAGATTCTGTGCCATTGAACGCCAATCGAATATCGGCACGGGTCTGACCATCGAAAACTTGAAGCGTGCGATTGCACACGGCTTTTGGATCTTTTGTTGGAATCATCAGCGCACTGAGCGGGTCACTCACATTGACCAGATCATTGGGGGCTGTTTCCACCCAAGGATCGCGCTTTTTAACCGGCGGCAGATTTTCCGATTCGGTCACATTACCACTCGAAAAACGTATCTTGGTACTCTTGTTCTTTCGCCCAT
The DNA here is from genome assembly GCF_032066345.1 of Brucella sp. NCBI lineage: Bacteria > Pseudomonadati > Pseudomonadota > Alphaproteobacteria > Hyphomicrobiales > Brucellaceae > Brucella > Brucella sp. Next base: position 154,997 of record NZ_DAMBKZ010000011.1, on the reverse strand, counting down.
GCTTGTAAGCAAGATCAAAAGCGGATGGAATAACTTTACCCTGAACCGAGTTGCCGCCAACATAGACGGTGCCGTCCGTATCATCGAAAACGCGCGCGATGCCTGATGTCTTGAAGCGGCCATTCACACCGTAACTCGAACCTTTGACGGTGGTTTCAATCGCAGAACGCGCGATCGAAAGGCCGAACATCGAGATTTCATACTCTGTTCGGTAGAGAGCGTCTGCCTGAGCGCTGCTTATTGCAGCCACACTCGCAATCGCCAATCCGGTTAGCAATGCAACACCCCGCCGCGCTGCCCCATTCTGCATCCACTCGCTTTTCACCGGCTTGAAGAAATGCGATCGCTCGATCATGCCAGATTTTCCTTTCACGATATTCGCCCCGTGAAGCACCGTGCACCCGCACGAACAGTGCCCCAGCAATCCAAATCCACGCATCGCGTCAGCAAAACCGATTCTGTTTTTCCGACCCATGCTGTAGTTTGTCTTTGCGCTTTTGACTATAAATGGCTCCAAATCTGCGTAGAATTCTCTTTCAGCATTAACTGTCGAACAGCAAAAATCGGCGAAGTTATGATCGGGAGGGTCTTCCGATACCGCAAAAGGCCGTAAATGCGCGCCTTTGGGCCATCATGACGGAATCTATCTTGACTGTAATCGCTACTCTCACTATAGAAACGCGACTTTCCCAATAGGCCGCCTGTCCGAGATCGCGCGCCAGCAGCAGAAATACTGCTATGATTGCGTTGAATTCGGACATTCGAGTCGGGGCCTGAGAAACAAAAATTTGAAGGTGAGACCAAAATGTCCCGCGCTTGTGAATTGACCGGCACCTCGGTCCAGTACGGCAACAATGTAAGCCACGCGAACAACCGTACGCGTCGTCGCTTTCTGCCGAACCTCTGCAACGTTACGCTGATGTCCGAAGTTCTCGGCCAGAGCTATCGTCTGCGCATCTCCGCTTCTGCTCTGCGTTCGGTTGAGCATCGCGGTGGTCTTGATGCATTCCTCGTCAAGTCTGACGACAAGGAACTTTCGCAGCGCGCTCGCCTGCTGAAGCGTCAGATCGCTAAGAAGCAGGCTGAAGCTGCTGCATAAGCAATCAGCTTTTTAAAGTTTGACAAAAAAGGCTGACTCGCGTCAGCCTTTTTTGCTGGTTCCATCACCCAGGATAAAAAAATGCCTATGACAGGTCCTTCTTTTGCCCGGCTATTGCCGGCGGTGATAGCGATGTGTGCAGCTGTGGCTGCATCGAACATCCTTGTCCAATATCCTTTCCAGCATTTTGGCCTTGGTGAACTGCTCACCTATGGTGCTTTCACCTATCCGGTCGCATTCCTCGTCAATGATCTGACGAATCGCCGCTTCGGTCCTTCAGCCGCGCGCAAGGTCGTCTATGCCGGGTTTGTGCTGGGCGTCCTCATGTCGATCTGGCTTGCAACCCCGCGTATTGCCATTGCATCCGGCTCGGCATTCCTGATCGCACAGCTCATGGACATTACAGTCTTCAACAGCCTGCGTCAGAAGACCTGGTGGAAGGCGCCCTTCGCAGCTGCAATGTTCGGCTCGGTCGTTGATACGATCCTGTTCTTCTCCATCGCCTTTGCTGCAAGCTTTGCGTGGATCGACGCGATGACCGGCATGCCCGATTCGTCGCTGGCAGAACCGGCCTCGTTCCTTGGCCTTGGCGTACCCCTCTGGGCTTCGCTGGCTTTCGGTGACTTCTTCGTAAAGGTCGTGATGGGAACGCTGATGCTGGTGCCTTATGGTGCCATTCTGGCGGTTTTCGCACCGGCACTCTATGCGCCAGACCGAGCCAACACCGCGAAAAACACTCATCTTTAGAAGTCACGATCCGTTTATCTGAAAAGAAATTGGTTTTTCTCAGCGAGTAAAGCCTATAAGAACCGCGCTTCGATAAAAAGACGGATGATCGTCCGTCTTTCTTTATCGGAGCCATTTTCTATATTGTTCACAAGAAGCATGATCCGCACAGATTTACTTCTTTAGCGGTCTTAATGCTTCTTCGTTGAGATATTTATATTTAGATAAGGATGAATTAGATGTCCTTTAATAAGGAAGAACTTCCACTCGTCATTATTACCGGCGCAAGTTCTGGCATTGGCCTGGCTACTGCGAAGATGTTTGCTGATCGTGGCCATCCGCTGCTGCTTCTTGCACGTCGACTGGACGTCATAGAAAAGCTCAATCTGCCAAACACGCTCTGCAAGTCGGTCGACGTAACCGACCGAAAGGCGCTAGTAGCGGCAGTTCAGGAAGCCGAAGCCAAGTTCGGCCCTGCAGATGTCATCGTCAACAATGCCGGTGTCATGTTGCTGGGCGATGCAACGAAGCAGAACCCGGATGAATGGGACCGGATGCTTGAGGTCAATGTCAAAGGCCTTCTTAATGGCATCCATGCCGTCTCGGCAGGCATGGTGGCACGCAAACATGGCACCATCATCAACATCAGCTCGGTGGCAGGTCGCAAGACATTCGCTAATCATGTGGCCTATACGGCCACGAAATTCGCCGTACACGGGCTTTCTGAGAATCTGCGTGAGGAACTCTCGCCGCATGACGTTCGCGTTGTGACGATAGCTCCAGGTGCCGTCGAGACCGAACTTCTCAGCCACACCAACGACGCAGGCATCAAGGCAGGCTATGAAGCGTGGAAGAAGGATATGGGCGCGCCTGTGCTTTCAGCGGACGACGTTGCCCGTGCCATTGTCTACGCCTATGACCAGCCACAGGGCGTTTGCATTCGCGAAATCGTGCTCGCGGCAACCCGCCAGCAGGCTTAAAAGAAGCCCGAAAGCGCAGTCCCAAAAGTGGAATCCGGTTTTAAGATAAAATGCGCGCCACAAAGACCCTCTATCTTATGCCAAAACTCCATGAGTATGATTCATGGAGTTTTGGTTAAGCTCGAGTGGGCAGTGGTCTTTTTCAAGGCGCGATGCGCCAGCGTCTCGGCGCCTTGCTATTATCGGCCACCTGCGCGACGGCGTCCACGGCCTTTGCCTTCTGCGCCCCGTTCTTCGAACAAGGATGCAAGCTGCTCGGTCATTGCACCGGCCAGCTCTTCCGCGTCCACGATGGTCACGGCACGCTGATAATAGCGGGTGACGTCATGACCGATACCAATAGCGATCAGCTCAACCGGCGAACGGGTTTCGATCTCTTCGATGACCGCGCGTAAGTGGCGCTCAAGATAATTGCCCGGATTGACCGAAAGCGTTGAATCATCCACCGGCGCACCGTCGGAAATCATCATCAGGATCTTGCGCTGTTCAGGACGAGCCAACAGGCGCTGATGCGCCCAGATCAGCGCTTCACCGTCGATATTTTCCTTGAGCAGACCTTCGCGCATCATGAGGCCGAGATTGCGTCGTGCGCGGCGCCATGGCGCGTCTGCCCTCTTATAGATGATATGGCGCAAATCGTTGAGGCGGCCCGGATTGGACGGCTTACCACGACCCAGCCATGCTTCGCGCGACTGACCGCCCTTCCAAGCCTTGGTGGTGAAGCCGAGGATTTCGACCTTCACGCCGCAACGCTCCAGCGTGCGGGCAAGAATATCGGCGCAGGTCGCTGCAACCGTGATCGGACGACCACGCATCGAACCGGAATTATCGATAACCAGCGTTACGACCGTATCACGGAAATCCGTATCGCGTTCCATCTTGTAGGAAAGCGGCTGTGTTGGGTCGATAACGATACGCACGAGACGTGCACTATCGAGATAGCCCTCTTCCAGATCAAAATCCCAGGAACGGCTCTGCTGCGCCATCAGACGGCGCTGTAGGCGGTTTGCGAGACGTCCAACAACGCCCTGCAGATTGGCCAGCTGCTTGTCGAGGAAGCCGCGCAGACGATCAAGCTCAGCCTCATCGCACAGATCGGTGGCTTCTACTTCCTCATCGAATTCGCGCGTGAAAACATTGTAATCGACATGCTCTGCGAAATTGGCAAAAGGCTGGTTCTGACGGCGCGTGTCGCCCGGCGTTTCCGCATCGACATCTTCGCTGTCGTCCATATCGTCGGAAGCCGCATCGGCGGCGTCCATTTCGCCCTGCTCACCTTCTTCGCTGGAACTGTCCGATTCTTCGCTTTCAGCCGAATCAGAGCCTTCCTGGCTTTCTTCGCCGCCTTCCTCGTTTTCGTCTGAGTCGGGCGTCTGTTCGTTATCTTCGTCCTGCTCGTCGCTTTGCTCTTCCTGAGAAAGCTCCTCGGCCATATCCATGGAAGCGAGCATATCGCGCACGGTGCGCGCAAAAGCCTGCTGATCTTCCAGATTTTCGCCAAGACGGGCAAGCTCTGCACCAGCCTTTTGTTCGATCCACTCGCGCCAGAGATCGAGCACAGGGCCAGCTTCGGCAGGAGCTTTGCGACCGGTCAGTTTTTCGCGCAACAGAAGCGAGATCGCTTCTTCAAGCGGCGCATCTTCCTTGTCGGTCACATCGGAGAAATTGGCGCGGGCATATTTATCTGCGAGCATAGTCGCAAGATTATCGGCAACACCGGCCATTGCGCGGGCACCAATGGATTCCACACGCGCTTGCTCGACCGCATCATAGATTGCGCGCGCCTGCTTGCCTTCCGGCGCAAGGCTTGCGTGAATACGGGCATTATGGCGCGCCTGACGCAACGCCATGGAATCACCCAGACCGCGCGTAACGGCAACATCATGCGCCGTCGGACGTTTTGGCAGATCGGGCAGGCGGGCACGATTGGCGGTCAGCGCCGGACGATCATTGCTGAAAGCCACTTCCAGCTCATTCTCGCCGGAAATAGCGCGCATGGTCGCGGTCATTGCCCGCTTGAACGGTTCGGAATCAACCGGCCCGTTTTTACGCTCGCGCGAATTATCGCCTATTGCTGACTTCTGGCCCGACATCTGCCTATCCTGACTTTATACAAAGCACCGCCGCCCGTTATGGGCGGCAGGTTTCATCCAGCCTTATGCCAATACGATATTGGCAGCAGATTCTGGAAGTTCCTCACCGAAAGCACGCTGATAGAACTCAGCCACCGTCTGGCGCTCAAGCTCATCGCACTTGTTGAGGAAGGTCAGGCGGAATGCAAAGCCGACATCATTGAAGATCGCGGCATTTTCAGACCATGTAATGACGGTACGCGGGCTCATCACGGTCGAAAGATCGCCGTTGATGAAAGCCTGACGGGTCATGTCGGCAACGCGAACCATCTTGTTCACGATCTCACGGCCTTCCGCATTCTGGTAATGCTTGGCCTTGGCGAGAACGATGTTCACTTCGTTATCGTGTGGCAGATAGTTGAGCGTGGTGACGATCGACCAGCGGTCCATCTGGGCCTGGTTGATCTGCTGCGTGCCGTGATAAAGGCCGGTCGTGTCACCCAAACCAACGGTGTTGGCGGTCGCAAACAGACGGAAAGCCGGGTGCGGATGGATAACGCGGCTCTGGTCGAGCAAGGTCAGACGGCCCGAAGTTTCCAGAACGCGCTGGATCACGAACATGACGTCCGGGCGACCCGCATCATATTCGTCGAAAACCAGAGCAACATTGTGCTGATAGGCCCAAGGCAGAATGCCGTCCTTGAATTCAGTGACCTGCATACCGTCTTTTACGACGATTGCATCCTTACCGACGAGATCGATACGGCTGACATGGCTGTCGAGGTTGACGCGAACGCAAGGCCAGTTGAGGCGTGCAGCGACCTGTTCGATATGGGTCGACTTACCGGTGCCGTGATAGCCTGAAACCATCACGCGGCGGTTAAATGCAAAACCTGCGAGGATCGCGAGCGTCGTCTGACGGTCGAAAAGATAATCCGGATCGCGTTCCGGCACATAGGAATCGCCTGCCGCATAGGCCGGCACCCGCATGTCGGAATCAATTCCGAACACTTCGCGCACCGAAACCGTTGTATTCGGCAAATTGGCTATATCCCGCTCAACCTTGTTCATCATGCCTCCAGAGCGGCAGGACTGTCCGGCCGCGACATTCAAATTCGATCAGGGAGCCTTTCGGTGAACCGGATGACGCCCTTCTGTTCAGTTGCGGGCATCCGTAATCGCATCTGCGCGCAAGCGCAGTAGATGAATGTCCGTCAGGGCATTGAACATGCCCTGATACTCGGCCTCATAAAGCCCACAGAGGCTTTAGCAAAAACCTGCTGTCTTGAGCAATTGATAAGCCTGAATGACCTCGCGAAATCTTTCTTCAGACCCGCGGTCACCACCATTTGCATCGGGATGGTGTTGCTTCACAAGTTCTTTATAGCGCGACTTGATCATATCGCTAGTCGAATTTGCATCAAGACCGAGCGTCGCAAGCGCCTTTACTTCCAAAGTGCGCGGTTTGCGCTGCACAGCTTTGGCAGTGCCGGGATTGCTTTTCGCATCTTTGACGAAATTGAACGGATCGCGCAGACGATTGTGATAGGCAGCCGAACCCGAACGACGGGTCGCCATATCCGGCGACGTGCGTGCGGAAGCGGTGGAGTTGGATGCCGTCGACCAAGTCGGGCGATTGCCAGTGATCGCATCCTTCTGGAATTTCGAGATTTCACCGTCGGACAAACCGGAGAAATAATTGAAATTCTTATTATATTCCCGGACATGATCCACGCAGAAATGAAGGTATTCACCCTCGCGCATGCGCCCGACCGGCGCACGATGCGTGCCCGGCTTATCGCAACCGTCCCACTGGCAGCAGGGACCGCTGGACTTCTTTTCCGCTTCCTTCTTGGGACGGATGCGGATGCTGTCGAAAAGTTTTGAGTGCGTTGTCATCGAATCGGATTATGCGAATTAAGAGTGACTAAACAAGAATTGACATTTCATCCTGAATGGTTTTGGCCATGAATTCAGGGCGAAATTTTGATGCAGATTGCAATTCCTGTGCGGATTTGCCCCACGGGTTGCCGCCGAGGCGACGTCTATATGAGGCACAACGTCTATATGGGGAGAACTGGCCAAAATGTCCATTCACAATAGCAAACAATCTTCAATGGAAGCCAAGCTTAATGCAGCTTTCTCTCCGGAACGGCTTGAAATCATAAATGAAAGCCACCTCCATGCAGGCCATCATCACGAAGATCGTGGCCATCATGAGGTCTATGATGGTACCGGCGAAACACATTTTCGCGTGCGCATCGTATCTGCCAAGTTTGAGGGTATGAGTCGTATCGCTCGCCATCGCGCCATCAACGATCTTTTAAAAGAAGAGCTGGAAACCGGCGTTCACGCACTCGCACTGGAACCTACCGCACCCGGTGAAGCGACGCGCCGCTGATGTTTTATGCTGACGCCTTAAGCCATTTGCGCAGACGACCACGCGCATTGGCATAGGGCGATGACGTGTTGAACTGGATCATGCGGCCCAGCGTATATTTTTCATACCAGAGGACGCCGTAAAGCTCAGTGTCCGCGCGCGCCTCGATTAAGGTCAGCAGCGCATTCTTTGCCGTTTCAAATCGCGATAAAAGCGCTTCAAAGGATAGCGTTTCGTAATCCCGGTAAAACTTGGCCGCTAAAGCACCAAGTTCATTCCATTTGAAACCTGTTTCCGGAAAATCGACTGTAAGCCCCTGATCGCGCCGTTCGCACCATTTGAGCACCAGCTCGTTCCATCCGGTCAGATAGGCGACGAGATCATGCACGCTCATCAGCGTGCCCTTTGCATGACCTTCCATGGTTCTGGATTTGGCCTGCTCCGGCTTAACGCGTGAAAGATCGAGCACGAGCCGTGCATAAGTTGTTTCAATTGCCTCAAGCAGTTCCTGTTTGCTGGATGGCACAGCCATCAGGATGAAACCTTCGCAACGACGACACCAGAAAGCGGTTTGCCATCGGCATCCAGCGGCACGATGCGCAAACGCGTGAGGCGGTTCTTTTCCTTTTTCAGCACCGAAAAGCGCTTTCCGTGGAAGGTAAATGCCTGCTTCACTTCCGGTATGGTCTGCGTTTCATGAATCACCAGACCGGCAACGGTGGTCGCTTCCTCATCTGGGAGCTTCCAGCCGAGCGCGCGATTGAGATCACGGATCGGCAAAGAGCCATCGACCAGAATGGAACCATCCGGCTGCAACCGCAGACCCTGCATGTCGATATCGTGTTCATCGGAAATGTCGCCGACGATCTCTTCGAGAATGTCTTCCAGCGTTACCAATCCCTGCACATCACCATATTCGTCAACAACGACGGCAATATGCGCCTTGCGGCGAAGAAACGCGTCAAGCTGGTCCTGAAGTGTGGTTGTGTCAGGCACAAACCACGGTTTGCGCGCCACTTTCATGATGTCGATGCGGGAAAAATCATTATCGACATCGTAAAGCGCGCGCAGCAGGTCCTTGGTATGGATGATGCCGACGATATTATCGATCTCATCCCGCCAGACCGGCATACGCGTGTGTGGGCTTGCAAGAATATCACCGACGATCTGATCGGCAGGCGCATCAGCATTGATCGTGCCCATGGATGTGCGATGCACCATGACATCGCTGACTTCCAGTTCTTTAAGATCCAGCAGACCGCCAAGCTGATCACGATCTTCCTTGATCAGCGATTTATCGCGGTGCAGCACTTCGACCGCACCGCGCAATTCTTCCTGTGCGGAAAGCATCGAACGGCCGGATGCGAGATTAACACCGAACAATCGGAGAATTTTGCGCACGATCCAGTTCACCAGCCCCGAAACCGGGCCGAGAAAAGTTACAACCGCTGAAACAGGGCGTGCAACATTCAACGAAAAGCGGTCAGGGCTGGAAATGGCCCAGGATTTGGGCAGTACTTCAGCAAAAATGACCAGAATGATGGTCATCGCCAGCGTCGAATAAGCCACCCCTGCATCACCAAACAGGTGCAAAAAGATATTGGCAGCAATCGACGAGGCAAGAATATTGGCGAGGTTGTTGCCAATCAGAAGCACACCAATCAGCCGGTCGCGCCTTCCAATGAGATATTGAACCACTGTTGCGCGTTCATCGCCATTATGCGCGTAAGTGAGCATTCGGGCGCGGGATGCGGCGGTCAGTGCCGTCTCCGCGCCGGAAAAAAAGCCCGACAGAATGATGCAGAGCAGGATGATGCCACACATGATCCACAGCTCGAAAATCATTCTCGTATTCCTTTCGGGGTCAGACGGAGAGGTGTTCCTTCAGAAATTCCAATACTGCTGCAGGCGGTACGTCCTTGGCAATGAAGGATTGACCGATGCCGTGCGTCAGAATGAATGTCAGCGCACCACGCGCCACTTTCTTGTCCTGTGCAATATAATCCATCAGCTTTTCAGCATCCGGCAGGCCACCCGGTACTTCATGCAACGATGTCGGCAGCCCGACGGCTTTCAGATGCGCTTCAACGCGTTCGGCAGCCTCGACGCCACAAAGGTTCATCTTGACCGAAAAGCGATGCGCTAAGGCCATGCCAATGGCAACGCCTTCGCCGTGCACCATACGGCTTGAATCATAGCCGGTCGCGGTTTCAAGCGCATGACCGAATGTGTGTCCGAGATTGAGCAAAGCACGGTCACCATTCTCACGCTCATCGCGCGCCACAACCGCGGCCTTCGAACGGCAGGATTCGGCAATTGCTTGTGTGCGCGCAGCACCACCTGCAAAGACTTCACCCCAGTTCTTTTCAAGCCAGGCGAAGAAATCCGGACGGTCAATCAGGCCGTATTTGGCCACTTCTGCATAGCCTGCACGGAATTCACGCTCGCTCAGCGTATCAAGCACTTCCGTATCGGCCAGCACAAGCTGCGGCTGATAAAACACGCCGACAAGGTTCTTGCCAAACTGGGTGTTGATGCCGGTCTTGCCGCCAACGGACGAATCCACCTGTGCAAGCAACGAGGTTGGCATCTGAACGAAGTTCATGCCGCGACGCACGATACCGGCAACAAAGCCTGACAGATCACCCACAACACCGCCGCCAAAAGCCACAACCGCATCACCACGTTCGAGACGAGCAGCCAACACGGCATTGGTCACAGTTTCCAGTGTCGAGAAGGACTTTGACTTCTCACCGGGCGCCACAATAACCGGCGTGGATTCGATACCTGCACGGGCAAAACTGGCCGTCAGAGCTTCGAGATGAGCCTTGGCAACATTTTCGTCGGTGACGATTGCCACACGAATCCCCGGCAGACGCTTTGCGACTTCTTCGCCAGCGCGCGCGATCAGGCCTTTTCCGATCAGAATTTCATAGGATCGGTCCCCCAGCGAAACCGGAACTGTCACACTGTCGGCGCTCAAAGGGGTATTCATGCAGATAGTCTCCTAATGCATGTTGCGGAAAATTTAGAAGCGGTTTTCCGATAACGACATGCGTAAAAACAACAAAATAGAGCGAGCGTGGCGTTTAAGATTAAGCGCGACACGCTCTATTATCAGGCTTCGCCCTTGGTGAGATGCGCGGTGAGAACGTCGATCAGTTCACCGGCAATCACTTCCTTCTTGTCGTCCCGCGTCATCACATGCAGATCAGCGAGCGCATAAACCGGATAGCGCACGTCCATCAACCGCTGCATCACGCCGCGCGGATCGTCATTCTTGAGAAGTGGGCGGTTCTGACGGCGCGAAACACGATCCATCAGCACATCAAGCTCGGCATTCAGCCAGATGGACACGCCATTGGCAGCAATCGCCTCACGGGTTTCGGCATTCATATAGGCACCACCACCAGTGGCAAGCACCATCGGACCATCTTCAAGCAGCCGCAGGATAACCCGGCGCTCCAGATCGCGAAACTCGGCTTCGCCATAGGCATCGAAAAGTTCGGGCACGGTCATACGGGCTGCAGATTCAATCTCATTATCCGCATCTTTAAACGGCAGTCCGAGCATGGTTGCGACCTTGCGGCCGACGGTCGATTTTCCTGCGCCCATCAGCCCAACAAGAACAACGACTTTCGCACCAAGAAGCTGACGGACAGCATCCGCTTGCTCGTTAAGATTTGTCTGTTTTGTTGTGCTGCTCATTGACCTCATCCATTTCCTCCGGTTCCACATGAAAAACCGTGCGGCGTCAATCGCTTTCATCGGCTAAAATGAACCGGACATGGGTTTTTATGCGCCGGAACTGCCCGTCCTTGCTTTCGTCTCAATAGCACAGCATAAACGCTTCATGCCCACGCTGACGCGCATCATTGCCTTGCTCGCTGTTATTGCTGCCATAGTCTATGGCGCAATGTTCTCACTTGCCAACTTTGTGAAACCGACCACCCACGAAATTACGGTCGAGATTCCCTCATCAAAACTGAAGCAGACCGTCGTGGCACCGCCGCCGCCTGCCATATCGGACAATGAACCGGTAACAAGCGAAACGGGACAGGAGTAATATGCGCGCTTCACTGGCCATCGAAAACTTTCTTGAAATGATGAGCGCTGAACGTGGAGCTGCGGGCAACACGCTTGAATCCTATCGCCGCGATCTAGAAGCTGCGGCCGATGTGATGCAGACGCGTGGCGTTAATCTGGCAGAAGCGAAGACCGAAGATGTCCGCCATGTTCTCGATGGCATGTCGAACGAAGGCTTTGCCGCCACCTCGCAGGCACGGCGTCTTTCGGCACTCAGGCAATTCTTCCGCTTTCTTTATTCCGAAGGCTTCCGGCAGGACGATCCGACCGGCGTTATCGATGCCCCTAAAAAGCAGAAACCGCTGCCAAAGATCATGAGCGTCGAAAATGTCGGCCGTCTTCTTGATCGCGCCGATCTTGAGGCAAGGGAAGCGCCGGAACCGGCTGAGCGTATCAAGGCGTTGCGTCTGCACGCACTACTTGAAACGCTTTATGCAACGGGCCTGCGTGTCTCGGAGCTGGTCACGCTTCCAGTCAGTGTGGCACGCACCGATCATCGTTTTCTGATCGTTCGCGGCAAGGGCTCGAAAGAACGCATGGTCCCACTGTCGCAAAAAGCGCGTGAAGCACTGCAGAACTTTCTCTCTCTGCGCGATTCATTGCCCGGCTATGACGACAATCCCTGGCTGTTTCCGGCTTTCTCCGAAAGCGGTCATCTGGCGCGACAGGTCTTTGCGCGCGAATTGAAAGGGCTTGCAGCACGAACCGGCCTGTCCAGCGCCTCGATCTCTCCGCATGTGCTGCGCCACGCTTTTGCCAGCCATCTTTTGCAAAACGGCGCTGATCTGAGAACCGTGCAGCAATTGCTCGGCCATTCGGATATTTCTACCACCCAAATCTATACGCATGTTCTGGAAGAAAGACTGCATAAGCTGGTAAGTGAGCATCACCCGCTTGCCGATTAAGCGCTCTGCGGGTAAGAGAATTTCAGAAAAATTTGCAAGATGCGCATGAAGTAAATATGTAAGGCGTCGTAAAACAGCCGTTTTCTAGCGTGTTTTATGGCCAACATCTCTGGAAACGCACAATAGTCAGGCCCGATGTATAACTATCTCGATTTTGAAAAACCCGTCGCCGACCTCGAAGGCCAGATCCTTGAGCTGAAGAAACTCGCTCAGGAACAGGGCAGTGTCGAGATGAGCGACGAGATCAGCCGTCTCGAGAAACGCTCGGCCGATGCGCTTAAAGATATCTACCGCAAGCTGACCCCATGGCAGAAGGCGCAGATCGCCCGCCATCCGGATCGTCCGCATTGCCTTGAATATATCGACAAGCTGTTCACGGAATTCACGCCACTGGCGGGCGACCGTCAGTTTGCCAATGACGAAGCCATTCAGGGCGGCTTTGCCCGCTTCAATGGTCAGGCCGTTGCCATTCTGGGCCAGGAAAAAGGCTCGGATACCAAGACGCGCCTCAAGCACAATTTCGGCTCGGCCCGTCCGGAAGGCTACCGCAAGGCTGTCCGCATCATGGAAATGGCTGACCGTTTCCAGCTGCCGCTGATCACCTTCGTCGACACTGCCGGTGCCTATCCAGGCGTGAGCGCTGAAGAACGCGGTCAGGCGGAAGCCATTGCGCGCTCCACCGCTGAATGCCTCAAGCTGCGCGTGCCTGTCATCTCAATCATCATCGGTGAAGGCGGTTCGGGCGGCGCGATCGCGATTGCTGTCGCAAACCGCGTCTATATGCTCGAACATTCGATCTATTCGGTGATTTCACCTGAAGGGGCAGCTTCGATCCTCTGGCACGATTCCACGCGTGCAAAGGATGCAGCTTCCAACATGCGCATCACTGCGCAGGATCTGTTCGATCTCAAGGTCATCGACGGCATCATCCCGGAACCGCTTGGCGGCGCACATCGCGGCAAGGATGCCGTTATTGCGGCTGCGGGCGACATCATCACCGCCTCGCTGCGTTCGATGAAGGATGTCGATGGCGAAACGCTCAAGCAGGAGCGTCGTCAGAAGTTCCTCGACATCGGTCGTAACCTTTAATTTACCAACAATTTCAAAAATTGGCTCCGGCGCGCCCTTGGTGCGCCGGATTTGCATCGTGCCATTATTTCCGCCATATTGCGGACATTCTGTTTTTTAGGTATTTGAGCAACGGTTTATCAACGATACCGAAAGGTTTAGTTGTTAATATCCGGGCACCGAAAAGTCAGATTTGCTTAAATGCGTCGGTGACGCAGCTTCGATCAGATTCTGATGAAAGTTGAATACTGGTTGTTCTACCTATTTGTTTTTACGCATTATCCTATGCAAAACCGCTTCGCACTTTTGCTGGAAATGCTCTAACAGGCTCGATGCGATATGAAGATCAGAACCGCACTTCTTGGAACACTATTGGCATCCGCTCTGCTTGCCGGTTGTCAGGGCTCGTCCGTTTCCGATCTCAGCTTACGCGCTGAAAAACCTCTTTCCGAGAAAATCGTCGCCAAGATGAAATCGAAGGGCATGACGCGCACTTCGCCGGTGATGGTTCGTATTTTCAAGGAAGAAGGCGTCCTCGAAGTCTGGAAGCAGAAGAACAACGGAAAATACGACCAGATTGCCTCTTATGAGATCTGCAAATGGTCAGGCAAGCTTGGTCCGAAATTCGTAGAGGGTGATCGTCAGGCGCCAGAGGGCTTCTATAATGTTCGCCCGGCACAAATGAACCCGAATTCGCAATATCACCTTGCCTTCAACATTGGCTTCCCGAACGCCTATGACCGCGCGCACAACCGTACCGGACAGAATCTGATGGTGCATGGCGCTTGCTCGTCATCGGGTTGCTATTCGATGACCGACGAAAGCGTCAGCGAGATTTATGCCTTTGGCCGCGATGCCTTCAAGGGCGGTCAGCGCGACTTCCAGATTCAGGCTTTCCCGTTCCGCATGACCGCAGCCAACATGGCACGTTACAAGAGCGACCAGAACTACGCATTCTGGAAGATGCTCAAGCAGGGCTATGACGCTTTTGAAACAACCAAGGTTCCGCCAAAGGTTGATGTCTGCGAAAAGCGTTATGTCTTCAACGTGCCAACGCCAGATGGTCAGCCGCTTTCAGCGACCGATGCCTGCCCACCTTCGGTCGGCTCGGAATCCATGGCTTACACGTCTTCTTATGAAAAGACGTTCCAGTCCGCATTCAGCGCAGCACAGAAGAAGCCTTCGCCGTCCATTCAGGGCATCGCAGAAGCCAAGCTGGTCTCCGCATGGAGTGCAGCGCGTGCACGCGGCGAGAAGGTAACGCGCGAACCGCCGTCGCTTTCGCCAGCATCGGCTGAAACGCCAAATGCACCGGATATCCAGCCTGCGGCAACGCCGATCTCGGCACAGCCTGCGACAGCCATTGCGGCAACGCCAGCAGTTGCTACTCCGGCTCAGACTGCGGCAGTCCCTGTTCCGCAGGAAAATCCGGCAGCGGTTTCACCGATGACCACCGCAAGCACGGTCCCAGATGCTGTTGCAGCACCTGCACCGGAAAAGAAGAAGGCCTGGTGGAAGCTGGGTGGTAACTAATACCAGATGGATAAAGACGTTCCCGTCTATGATCTGAGAGGGCTTAAGTGCCCTCTTCCCGTTTTAAAGACGCGCAATCGCCTGCAGGATTTGCCGAGCGGCGCGCTTCTCTGGGTTGAAGCAACCGATCCTTTATCCGGTATCGACCTTCCGCATTTCTGCACGCAGGAAGGCCACGCTCTGCTCAAGCAGGAGCGTGACGAAAACCTTCACCGTTTTCTTATTCAGAAGAAATAAGGTCTGGAGCATAAGTCCCATCGAAGTGAAACGAGGGTCGATAAGATTATGCTTCAAATAAAAGCCTTAGAGCGCCGATCTGATACAATCAGATCGAAACGCGCTCTAAAGCATATCGCAGAAAAGTGCGAAGCGGTTTTCGGAACAAAATGCGCATAAAAAACAAAGAGATAGAGCGAGCGCAGCGGATACACTAACCGCGACAAGCTCTAGCGTGTTGAATAGCCCGGAATAGCCAGCGGATTGTCCATCATCGCAGCACGGTCTGGACGATCAATGCCTGCCTTGCCGAGAAACGCGTCGAAAAGCTCGCGCACATAGGTTTCCGGCAGATCCTTCACGATCATCACCAGCAGCGTTTCATGCTCAGCCTTCGGCCATTTCGGCAGGCGTGCTGGCGGATGAAAGATTTTCTGCACACCATGAATGACCAGCGGGCGATCCGGGTCTTCGGCGATCTGAACAATGCCCTTCACGCGCAAAAGCTTTTCGCCATGGGTCGAGCGCAGCAGATCGAGAAACATCTCGAATGTCGAGAACGGGATCGGTTCCTTGTGACGCAGAGAGAAGGAACGAATGGCATCATCATGATGATGATGATGATGATGGTGGTGATGGCCGTGGTCATGATCGTGATCACAATCCGGTCCGCAGACATGGCCATGCCCGGAATGCATATCGTGATGATGGTGCGAATGATCGTGGTCATCATGATGATGGTGATGATCATCCTCATAGGCTTCCGCACGAAGCCAGCGCTGAACATCCGCCGTCTTTGTTTCCGGATTATAAAGCCCACATTCAAACAAAGCCGCATAGCCGGTGCGGCCATCGGATGCTTCAAGAATATCGGCACCCGGATTAAGCTGTTCGAGCCGTGCCTTGAGATCTGCAAGTCCGGCTTGCGCCTCCGGCAGATCAGCTTTGGTAACGATGATGCGATCAGCCATCGCTGCCTGACGAACAGCTTCCTCATGATTGTTGAGAGTTGCCATACCGTTGACGGCGTCAACCGTTGTCAGCACGCCATCAAGGCGCAGAACCTGCATGAGAACCGGATGACCCATGATTGAGTGCAGCACAGGTGCCGGATCGGCAAGACCTGTCGTCTCGATGATAATCCGCTTCAATGCCTTGATGCGCCCGGTCTGGAGGCGGTCGATCAGGTCAGCCAGCGTATCGACCAGTTCACCACGCACGGTGCAGCACAGGCAGCCGTCGGCAAGCTCGATCACACCTTCACTGGCCTTTTCCACCAGCAGGTGATCGATGCTCACTTCACCAAATTCATTGATGATGACTGCCGTATCGGTCAACTCTGGATCTTTCAGCAGCCGGTTAAGCAGTGTCGTCTTGCCCGAGCCGAGAAAGCCGGTCAGTACAGAAACAGGAATTGGTTGTGGCATGATCTCAGACTTAGTTGATTGTGGCTGCATTCACACCGGCAGCTGCGCGCTGCGGGCGTGGCATCGGGACAGGAACCTGCGAAATATCAAGCTGACCGACTTTCGTCACCTTTGCAGGTGGAGCCGAAACAAGGCCGACTTCAACGGGAACCGGTTCGCGGGTCATCGCATGAATATAGGGCGAGTTGAGCTGCAAACGGCCCTCGACATCGCGACCGTCCCAGCGGTCGGCCATGGCCTGCTGGCTGCAGATGGCTTTGCGCATATCAACAGCCTGATAGGCGGCGCTGTTTGCAGGCGGCACCATGCTGCCAAGCGTTGGCACTCCGGCACCATTGTTGCGGAAAGCATCGGTCATCAGCTGTGCTGCCTGAACCGCACGCGTTTCCTGACGATCAGCACCCAGAACCACAGCCAGAATGGTGCGGCCCTGACGGGTTGCAGAGCTGGCCAGATTGAAGCCCGAAGCACAAACGAAGCCGGTCTTCATGCCATCAGCACCATCGAAACGGCCAAGCAGAATATTGTAGTTGGCCTGTGGCTTCTTGCCGTCGCCCGTATCGATGGCTTCGGTTCCAAAGTAATGGGCATATTGCGGGAACTCACGACGCAGTTGCACGCCCAGAACGGCCAAATCATGCGCGGTCGAATAATTATTCGGATCATGCAGGCCATTCGGGTTTGCAAAATGCGAACCGCTCATACCGATGCGCTGCGCTTCTGCATTCATGCGCTGCACGAAAGCCGATTCCGAACCGCCAACGGATTCAGCAACAGCAACCGCCACGTCATTGGCGGACTTTACCAGCATGATCTTGAGCGCAGTATCGAGCGTCATCACGGAGCCCGGGCGATAGCCCATCTTGCTCGGCGGCTCTTTCGAGGCATTGACGGTCATTTTCACTGGCGATTCAAGCGTCATCTGACCGGACTGAAGTGCGCGGAACGTGACATAAGCGGTCATCATCTTGGTCAGCGAAGCCGGATACCAGCGCTGGAAAGGGTCCTGCGCGGAATAAACCTTACCGGTTGCAACATCGACAGCAATCGATGGATTAGCCAGAGCAGCAGACAAGGTCAGGGCCGAAAGAGCCGCTGCTGTGCACAGGATTTTCAACGACTTCGAGATCATTCGTAGTTCCAATCAGCAAGAGCCGCAATGTCTGCGGGCGATCGATTCCGCTTCCTGTTGTATCAACCTGCTAAAGTGACAACGGCGTGCGAATACGTCATTCAAAAAGGAAGATTTACACTGCTTCTATCTAAGCCATATGGCAATCAAAAGGCAAATAGGGATTGCCCGCTTTCACTGAAACGTCATATCCTCACTACTTCTGCTTATTGAGAATCTCAGGATATTTCCGAAATGCCAGTGCTTAATCGTGTCGTCGAAACTGCAAGCGAGATCGCCGCATGGCGTCGCCATCTGCATCAGAACCCTGAACTGCTCTATGACGTTCACGAAACGGCACGCTTTGTCGAAGAAAAGCTGAAATCTTTCGGCTGCGATCTGGTCGAAACCGGCGTCGGACGCAGCGGCGTCGTCGCGGTCATCAAGGGTCGTCACGGTGATGGTCCGGCCATTGGCCTGCGCGCCGATATGGATGCGCTGCCAATCACTGAAACCAGCGGCGTTGAATGGGCATCGAAAAATTCGGGCAAGGCACATTCCTGCGGACATGATGGCCACACGGCGATGCTGCTGGGTGCCGCACAGTATCTCGCTGAGACCCGCAACTTCCGTGGTTCTGCCGTTCTGCTGTTTCAGCCAGCTGAAGAAGGCGGCGCTGGCGCGCTTGCCATGGTTCAGGACGGTGTCATGGATCGCTTCGGCATTTCGGAAGTCTATGGCGTTCACAATCTGCCAAGCCTTCCCGTCGGCCAGTTTGCCATGTGCAAAGGCCCGATCATGGCTGCGACCGATGAATTCGACCTTTCGATCAAGGGACGCGGTGGCCATGCAGCCCAGCCGCACCGCACGATTGATCCGATCCTTGCCGGTTCACAGCTGCATCTCGCCATTCAGGGCATTGTTTCGCGCAATATCGATCCGCTCGATTCCCTCGTGATCTCGGTCACGAAGTTTCACGCAGGCGAAGCCTATAACGTCATTCCTGAAACGGCCAAGCTTTCAGGCACAGTGCGCACCTTGAGCAAGGAAACCCGCGCCTATGCCGAAAAGCGTATTCGTGAAGCAGCAGCAGGCATTGCATCGGTCAGCGGTGCAGAAATTACCGTTCGCTACAAGAACAACTATCCTGTGACCTACAACCACGATGACCAGACTGATTTTGCAGCCCGCGTTGCAAAAAATGTGGCAGGCGAAGGCAAGGTGAAAACCGATGTGGCTCCGATGATGGCTGCAGAAGATTTCTCCTACATGCTGGAATCGCGCCCGGGCGCCTATATCTTCCTGGGCAATGGCGACACGCCCGGCCTGCATCATCCGGCCTATGACTTCAACGATGAAGCAATTCCATATGGCGTGAGCTATTTCGTGTCGGTGATCGAAACAGCACTTGCTGCCTGATCCAGAGTTCAAAAGAAATGCGCCTGCCCCGCTTTTTGCGGGGTTGGCGAAAGCCATGAAAAACAGTATGTGTCGAAAAATGCTCGAACCATTGGAATCAATGGCAAATACGAGCGTTTCTGATGACTGGTCCCGTAGCTCAGTAGGATAGAGCGCAAGATTCCTAATCTTGAGGCCACTGGTTCGAATCCAGTCGGGATCACCATTCATCGTCCGGGCAGGCAAATCCCTTCGCGCTCAAATTATCTTGAAGTCCTGTGATTTTCCGTAACCTGTGCTATACCCGCTCACGGTCTTGCGGTGGGCTTCTTAGTCCCTCTAACTGGTTGGCATGTTTTTTTGCCGTGCGCTCGTCTTGCGACAAAGCGCAGAACTGTTCCTGGAACCAAAAGCCTGACCGTGAACACATCCCCCAGGATCGTCCGAGACGATCGACCGTAATGCTGGCTGCTTTGACGGGCAGACCCGCGCCTTCGCAAAGCTGAAACTACCATGAGTGTTATGCCGGAAGCCCAGACTTCAACCAGTGAACCAACCGCGTCACTGGAAGCGAAAAGCAATTTCCGGATTATTGCCCTGATCGTTGCAAGCGCGATGCTGATGGAACAGCTCGACGCTACCATCCTTGCGACTGCCCTGCCGACAATGGCCCGGGATTTCGATGTCGCCGCCCCTTCGATGAGCGTGGCGCTCACCTCCTATCTGCTCAGCCTTGCGATTTTCATTCCTGCAAGCGGCAAAATTGCCGATCGCTTCGGCACCCGAACCGTGTTCCGCTTTGCCATCGGCATTTTCATACTCGGCTCGATCCTTTGCGCGCAGGCACCAAATCTGCCCTTTCTGGTCTTTGCCCGTCTGTTGCAAGGTGCCGGCGGAGCCATGATGCTGCCAGTCGGGCGTCTGGTTCTGATCCGCTCGGTCGAGCGCAAGGATCTCATCTCGGCAATGTCGTGGATGCTGGTTCCAGCCCTGATGGGCCCAATCCTCGGCCCTCCCATCGGTGGTCTGTTCGTGACCTGGCTCGATTGGCGCTGGATTTTCTACATCAATGTGCCGATTGGCATTCTGGGCATGATCTTCGTCTCGCTCTATATTGGCGAATATAAAAGCGACACCAGAGAGCCGTTTGATTTCGTCGGCTTGATCCTGTCCGGCATAGCACTTGGCGCGCTGCTTTTCGGCCTTGAAAGTGCAAGCACGACCAGCGGTCTGGCAGCCAAGTTCTTTGTGGTCGGCATCGTGTTTGCAATTGCAACCGTCATCCACTCGCGCCGCCATCCCGCCCCGCTTCTCGATTTTTCGCTGATGCGGATTGAAAGCTTCGGCACCTCGATGATTGCCGGATCGATCACCCGCATCACGCAAGGGGCGCATCCCTTCCTGCTGCCTTTGATGCTGCAGGTCGCCTTTGGCATTTCAGCGGTTTCTGCAGGCAATATGGTACTGGCCACAGCGCTCGGTTCCATGGCTATGAAAGCCTTCGCGCCCAAGATCATCCGCCGGTTCGGTTTCCGCTCGTCACTGGTGGTGAACGGCATATTCTCATCATGCAGCTATGCGATTTGTGGCTTCTTCGGCCCTGAATGGCCACATTGGCTGATTTTTGCCGTGCTGTTCATGTCCGGCTTTTCAATGTCGTTCCAGTTCACCGCCTATAATACGGTGGCCTATGACAAGGTTGATGAAAAGCGGATGAGTTCGGCCAACAGCTTTTACTCAACCTTCCAGCAGCTCATGCTGTCCTTTGGTGTGTGTATCGGCGCGCTGGCCCTTCATTCATCCATGGGCTGGCACGACCGAGACGTGCCACTAACCTCGGATTTCTCGATCGCCTTCTTTATCGTCACCGGAATATCGCTGACAGCAACTTTCTGGAACCTGCGCTTTGCAAAACACGCAGGCGAACAGATGCGCGGACGCTAAAGCATGTCGTGGAATAGTGTGAGACGCTTTTGCGGGGAAATCAGTCCACTGGACTAATTTATGATCTCGCTACGATCGGAACAAGATACCTGTTAGAATAAAATACATTGAAATTATTGATTTATCTCGATAAACGATCGGGCGAGGTTGCTCGCCCGATCGCCTCTTATCAAGAGCTGAGACGACGAACAGCCTCAATCTTGCTACCTGGGTGAAGCTTTCCAGTGTTAACTTCTGAAATGCGACCACCGTTCGTATCAAATTTAGCAGCGATACGGCTCTGCAATTCGCCCTTCAAGATCAGCAAATGAACCTGAACGGCTTCTTCATAGGTCAGTTTATGCGAAGGCGTACTCATCGGTATTTCCTTTTCCAAATACCGGAAGAAGCCTTGACTTGTGTCGCGAATGCGAACATGTTCGCCTCGTGATCACAAATTTCCGCCTCTTCTCGGCGGTTCTCTATAAAGACCAGCCTTGTTGCTAGCTTGGCTGGTCTTTCCTTTTGTTGCGTACGAATCGCTCCACAAGCAACAGTAGAATTTTGATAGAGAAAGAGAAAAACTGCAATCCAATATATAGGAAAAACCCCAGACATAAGCAGAACATTCTATATCTAGTAGGTAGGTTGTGAATAACGGGGAATGGGTTGGTTGTGAGTAAACTCTTCTTTCGCTGTAAAAGCGCTCAAAAACGAAAACTACTCGGTAGCTAGGCAAACATTTAATTGTGCCAGATCGCTTACCTTAATCCTCCAAAACGGATTGGTACCCTTTCACTTTTCATAAGGCCAGTTGGCCTGCGAGAATACACCACCATCAACCCAGAGCGTCTGCCCTGTCACAAAACGCGCGGCGTCGGACGCCAGAAACAACACCGGCCCTGATATATCCTCAGCAGAACCAACGCGACGCAACGGCGTAATCCGGCTCCAAGTGTCTGCATAGTCTGGCTGTTCCTGCATCGTGCGTTCGTTGAGAATGGCGCCCGGCGCAACACAATTGACCCTGATACCATTCGGCCCGAGCTCAACGGCAGAGACTTTGGTAAACTGCTCGATACCGCCTTTTGATGCCGTATAAGAAACGAGGCTGGGAAAAGCGAGCTTGTTGCAGCCCGAGCCTATATTGATAATCGCACCGCCTTTGCCGACCACGACCATGCGCCGGGCTGCTGCCTGTGTGTTGAGAAAACAGCCCTTCATATTGGTGCGAATGACATCGTCCCAATCGTCTTCCGAAAGCTCCAGCAACGCCCCCCAGGTCTGAATACCGGCATTATTGACGAGCACGTCAGGCGCATCGCCATACCAGCTGCAGACTTCATCGAAAAATGCGTCAACGTCACTTCCAACGCCGACATCACAAGCGACACCCAGCGCCTGACCGCCTGAAAGCTCAATCTCATCCATGAGTGTCTCTGCAGCGTCTTCATCGCCAAGATAGCTGAAAGCCACAGTGTAACCTGCTTCGGCAAATGCTGAGACCAGATGCCTGCCAATGCCCGTGCTGCCACCGGTGACGACCGCAAATCCACTCATAAAATTCCCTCCCGAAATCTTGTGAGTGAGACTTTAGTTGAGTTTTTCCAATGGTAAAGCCGGAAAGACTGAAATAAAATTCTGGCGAAAGAGGAGATCCGAATGAACCCCAATATTGAAGTTGCCAATGGTGCCTGCCACTGCGGAACCGTTCGCTTTCGCGTCAAACTATCAGATGGCCTTAACACTGCGCGCCGCTGCACCTGCTCCTATTGCAGAATGCGTGGAGCTGTCGCCGTTTCCGCAGATCTGAATGGCGTTGAAGTTCTGGAAGGCGAAGATGCGCTGACGCTCTACACATTCAATACGGGCGCGGCCAAGCATTATTTCTGCTCGAAATGCGGGATCTACACCTTCCACCAGCGCCGATCCAACCCTCAACAATTCGGTGTCAATGCCGCCTGTCTCGAAGGCGTCTCACCTTTCGACTTCAAGGTCATTCCGGTCAATGACGGCGTGAACCACCCGTCCGACAATCCGAACTACAACGGCTCCGGCATCGCGGGTTATCTGCGTTTTGAGGTGAACGAAGACTAGCCCCGCGCGCGCCGCTTGTGTTCGTTTTTCTCCCATGAGAACACAACAGGCGGCAGCGGGTCGAGACCACGAATAATATCCGCACCCTTTTCGCCGACCATGATGGTCGGCGCATTGGTGTTGCACGAGGGAACGCGCGGCATGATCGAGCTGTCGCAAACCCGCAGACCTTCAAGACCACGCACTTTAAGTTCCAGATCGACAACGGCCATCGCATCCGTCCCCATCCTGCAGGTGCCGACCGGATGATGATCGGTCTTGGCATTGGCGCAGGCATAATCGAACAGATCATCGTCACTGACGACCTTTGGCCCCGGCAGACGTTCGGCCATGACATAGGGCTTTAGTGCGTCTTGCTGCAAAATTTCGCGCGCGATCTTCAGACCTTCAAGCGACATCTTCCGATCATGCGGATCACTCCAGTAATTCGGATCGATCAGGGGTGCTGCAGCCGGATCATTGGAAGCCAGCCGCACGGTTCCACGCGAACGCGGATGCAGATAAGCAGAATTAAGCGTCACGCCTGCATTCTTGAGCTTCTCGACGCCAGCTTCAATGCCCGAACCAAGCCCCAGATGAAACTGAATATCCGGTGAGCGGGCATCCGGATCAGCATACCAGAAGCCGCCGGTTTCAAAGAGGCTGGACGCCACCGGGCCAGAGCGCAGAAAGATATATTGCAGGCCCGCGCCCAGCGTCCGATGCAACTTTGCCACGCCATCATAGGTGTGATCGCCCGTACATTCGGCAATGACAAACAGATCGAGGTGATCCTGCATGTTCTCACCCACACCCGGCAGATCATGCCTCACATTAACGCCAGCCTTTTTAAGATGATCAGCAGGGCCGATACCCGATTGCAGCAGAAGCTTCGGTGAGCCGATAGCGCCGGACGAGACAATCACCTCACGGTTTGCGTGCAAAACCTCGCCGTTCATCAGTGTTACGCCGGTGACTAGGGTCTTTTCCAGATCGATACTGCGCACCGGCGCATTCATCCGCACGGTAAGGTTCTTGCGATCCCTGATCGTCGCGAGATAGGCAAGGGATGCTGACGAGCGGCGGCGATTGCGCTGGGTGAGCTGATAAAAGCCGACACCTGCCTGCTCACGACCATTGAAATCCGGGTTATACGGAATGCCGAGTTCTTGACCCGCGCGGATATAGGCGTCGCAAATCGGCAATGGTGCAGACGGCATCGAAACGCCAAGCGGCCCGCCATAGGAGTGAAAATCATCGTTGAAACGCTGATTGTCTTCGGCCCGTTTGAAATAGGGCAGCACATGGCGATAGTCCCAGCCGGTACAGCCGTCTTCGCCAGCCCATAGATCATAATCGGCTGCATTGCCGCGTGTATAAATCTGCGCATTGATGCTGGAGCCGCCGCCAATGACTTTTGCCTGCGTATAGCGCAACACACGGTTTTTGAGGTGCTTCTGCGGAACGGTTTCCCAGCCCCAGCTTGCTACACCCTTGGTCATCTTTGCAAAACCGGCAGGCATGTGAAACAGCGGATTCCAGTCGCTTCCGCCTGCTTCCAGCAGCAGCACTTTGATCGCTGCATCTTCGCTCAGACGATTGGCGAGAACGCAACCGGCAGGACCGCCGCCAACAATGATATAGTCATACTTCATGCGTTTCTCCTCCCGAGAAACTAAAGCTTCGCAATCGACAGGCCACCATCGGCATTGATCGCCGAGCCAGTCGCAAAAATGAAATCGCCGCCTGCAAGCCCAGCCACAATAGCGCCGACATCGCCTGCCTCACCCCAGCGTTTCATCGGCACCAGACCACCTTCGATCAGTCCGTCATAACGCTCGGCAACACGCGCTGTCATATCGGTGCGGATGATACCGGGACGCACTTCGAACACGCCGATCCGTGCTTCGGCCAGCCGAAGCGCAAGCCCCTGCACGAAGGCTGTCAGACCTGCTTTGCTGATGCAGTAATCAAGCCTTTCGGGCGAAGTCATCACTGACGAAACCGAACTGATCGTCACAATACTGCGCGGAAAACGCACATCCGTCACCGCCAGCATGGCCTTCACCACCGCTTGCGTAAAAAACACCGTGCCGCGCAGGTTCACATCAATAATTGTGTCGAAATTCTCAGGTTTCAGCCCGAGAAAGTCACCGCGCTCAACCGAACCCATGCCCGCATTGTTGACCAGACAATCGATGCCGCCAAGCTCATTCACAACGGCTTCAACCGTCGCTTCATGCGTTTCGATAGACGCCAGATCGCTTTCAAAGAAAGCCACCCTTCCCCCAAGCCCGCGCAATTCATGGATAACCGCCTCATCACGTTCACGGTCGGTAATCGCCAGATCAAACCCTTTGGCGGCCAAAGCACGCGCTATGCCAAGCCCGATACCACGCCGCCCGCCAGTCACCAGTGCCACAGGTCTTTGACGGTTCATGCAAGCACCTCCGTTTTAATGTGGTCGGCAACGCGCAGAGCCTGCGCAGCAATCGTCAGCGCGGGATTAACCGCCGCCGATGTCGGCAGAAACGACGCATCGACCACATAGAGATTGGGATGGTCATAAGCACGGCAATAAGGATCAAGCGGCGCTGTTGCTGGATTATTGCCGATACGTACCGTGCCGCATTGATGCGATGGTGTTCGCCTGTCGAACGCCCGCGACAGCACGATTGGAAATCCTGCTGCACGCAGCGCGGATTTGAGCTTATCAACCAGCATCAGATGCGCCTTCCAGTTGGAACGCACCCAATGCAGAATGATGCGGTCACCATCCATGCTCACGCGACTTTCCGGCGATGGCAGATCTTCGCTCATCGCGTAAAAATCAATCGTATGCCCGGCAATGCGGTTTAAAAGCCATTCCGGCACCTGGCGCATATTGGATTTCAGGATCGCGCCCGACACACGCCCCAGCAATTGCACATTGCCAAGCGGCGGCCCGCCAGCCCCATCGCTGAGATAGTAATCGTTAAAGCCAAAGGTCTTCTGGTAAACGCTGTCATTGCGATAGCGCGGATCAAATCCGATCACCGCACTGGCATTGTGGTTCATAAAATTGCGACCGACCTGATCGGAACGGTTCGCCAGTCCGGAACGCAGCAAAAGCGCGGCCGACTGCACCGCTCCCGCTGAAAGAATGACGAGCTTTGGACGTAGGACCAATGCCTCGCCGTTCTTCACATAGTGAACTGCCACGATGGTTTTACCATCGGGCCCGGTTTCCAGCTTCGTTACCCGCGCGGAAGTTTCAAGCCGGACATTTGGATGTTTGAGCGCAAGTGCTAACGGACAAGTCTCAGCATCCATCTTGCCGTCATTGCTGTTGGGATGCGCGTCCCACGGCGTTTTGGCCTTCGCCAGCCAGCGCTCAATATCAACACCCAATGGCAAGGAAGCCGGATGCAACCCCGCCTTCTTCAGTCGTGCACGCAGATCGGCAATCGGGCTTTCATCACGGATGGCCGGATAGGAATAGGGCTTTGAATGATAGGGTTCGGTCGGGTCATCGCCCAATTCACCGCGCACCTGAAAAAGCTCTTCCGCCTTGCAATACCAGCGCTCAAGTTCATCATAGGCAAAAGGCCATGCCGGAGACACCCCTTCAAGATGCGCAAGCTCCTCAAAATCCTCGCGCCGATAACGCACCAGCACTGCGCCATAGAATTTGGAATTGCCGCCGACATTGTAATAATTTCCGGGATTAAACGGCGTGCCATCCGTCTCATACCAGAACTCTTTCGGGCGAAAGAAACCACGCTGGAAAATGGCGCGTGGATCGCGGTTTTCCGGTCTGTCCTGCAGATGCTCCCCTGCCTCAAGAATAAGAATGTCGGCACCTGATGCGCTCAGACCGGCGGCCATCGTCGCGCCGCCGATTCCTGATCCGATAATGACAATATCCGGCTGTCCTCCCAAAGCCGTCACTCCTTACTTTCCTTGCGGCATCCACCAGCCAGTACGCGCACCGATATGCATGTTGAGCGTCTTGGTCTCGGTATAATCCTCCACCGCATGACGGCCCAGCTCACGACCCAGACCTGACTGGCGGTAACCGCCAAAAGGCAGTTCCGGTGTGCCGTCCATGAAGGTGTTCATCCAGACTGTGCCTGCCCGCACTTTGCGGCCAATGTTCATACAAGTATCGAAATCGCGGCTCCACACGCCAGCCGACAAGCCATAATCAACCGCATTGGCAATGGAGATTGCCTCATCCACCGTATCGAAGGAGAGGACCGACAGAACCGGCCCGAATACTTCTTCACGCGCAACAGCCATGTCAGCATTCACGCCCGCAATGATGGTCGGTCCCATATATTGGCCAAGGCCGAGATCCAGCACATCGCCGCCATGTGCAATTGCAGCACCCGCCTTTTTCGCCTGATCGACATAAGCGCCAACCTTGCTCAGATGCTGCGGCGTGATGATCGCGCCCACCTGCGTACTAACATCGAGGGGATCACCGACGATGACCTTTTTCGAAAGATCAGCGACCCTCCCGACAATCTCATCGACAATAGAGCGATGCACGATCAACCGCGAACCGGCATTGCAGCATTCGCCCGCATTGAACCATGCGCCGAACACCGCAGCGTCGATGAAGGCATCCATATCCGCGTCCGGGAACAGGATTTGCGGGTTCTTGCCACCAAGCTCCAGCGACACTTCTTTCAGCGTCTGCGCCGCATTGGCCATGGTCAGCTTGCCCACACCTGTGGAACCGGTGAACGACACCATGTCCACATCCGGATGCGTGCTCATATGCTGGCCGACATCAGCGCCCGTTCCGGTGATGATGTTGACGACACCGTCAGGGACGCCTGCCTCAGTCAGAATTTCGCCGAGTAACAATGTTGATCCGGAAGTCAGCTCCGAAGGCTTTACGACTGCCGTGCAGCCCGCGGCCAGAGCAAATGGCAGCTTCTGGCCCACGATCAGGAACGGGAAATTCCAAGGCGTAATGATGGAAACAACGCCAATTGCCTCACGCAGCACGACGCCTAAAGTGCCATCACCCAGCGTATTATAGCTTTCGCCATGCAGATCACGCGCAAGCGCTGCCGCATAGCGCCAGATATCGACCGAACCGGCAATTTCGCCGCGCACCTGAGAAATTGGTTTGCCGGCTTCAATCGCATCGAGATAAGCAAGCTCTTCCGCCCGTGCTTCAATCAGATCGGCGGCTTTCAGCAAAATCAGCGAACGCTGCGATGCGGTTTTAGACGACCAGCGCCCGTCGTCGAAAGCCTTACGCGCGCTCGCAACCGCGCGTTCCACATCGGCCTTGTTGCCAGCAGGATAGCGGCTTACCGTGACGCCATGGCCGGGCGCTACGCGTTCAATAGTCTCGCCGCTTTGACTGCCAACCCATTTACCATCGATCAGCATCGAGAATTCACGAACTTCAAGCCCGTTTAGCGGCTGCGGTTTTACGACTACGCTCATCACCATTTTCCTTCAAAATTTGCTTCGCGCTTTTCGGTAAACGAGCGCACGCCTTCTTTCAGATCGCCGGTCTTGGCAACCAGAATGGAACCCAGCGCCTCAACTGCCGTGCCATTATCCTCGCCATTGGCGACCGACAGCATCAGTTTGGAAATTTCCAGCGCAGCCGGTCCGCGCTTGGCCACCCGCGCCGCATAGTCTTGCGCCGCCTGCAGAGCTGCGCCCGTCTCCACTACATGATCGACAATCCCATGCGACAGCGCTTCCTCGGCCGTGAACATTTCGCCACCCAGCACCATGCGGCGCACGATCTGCGCACCGAAACGGCGCACAAGACGCTGCGTGCCCGACCAGCCGGGGATCATACCAAGCGATGTTTCCGGCAGGCCGATTTTTGCCTGCCGCTCGACAATGCGGATATCGGCAGCACCTGCCAGTTCCAGACCACCACCCAAAGCATGACCATTCATTGCTGCGATCAGCGGCACACGCAAAGTCGCAAGCCGCTCGAACACACGGTGACCGTAGCGCACCCAGGCATGGCCGAATTCCGCCGGTTCCATGCCGCCCCAAGCCTTGATGTCACCACCTGCGGAAAAGGCCTTGCCTTCGCCCGTCAGGATCGCAACGCGCACGGTGTACTCCGCTTCCACCCGATCACAGGCCACAGACAATTCCTGCAGAAGCTCGATATCAAACGCATTGAGCTTTTCGGGCCGCTTGATGGTCATGACGGCGATGTGGTTCTCAATCGAGATGTCTATCCGTTGAGCCATTTAAGCCTCCAGCTTCCGCGCAGGCTTTTGCGGCAATTCAAGGCCTATCGGCTCGTCACGGAACAGTGCTTCATCCATGATTTTAAGCTGATCCGAAATAATCAGCGGAAACTCGGCTTGGTCCAGAATATGCTTCTGCAAATCCACACCCGGCGCAATCTCGGTGAGCACAATGCCATCCGCCGTCAGCTTCAGAACAGCACGTTCAGTGACATAGGTAATATCCTGCCCCTGCTCGACACCACGCGGACCTGAGAAAGTAACATGCTCAACCTCATTAACGAGCTTTTTGAGCTTACCTTCCTTCTCAATCACCAGCTTGCCGTCAGCGACCGACAATTTCGCCCCTGCATTGAACATGCCGGAGAAGACAATCTTCTTGGCCCTTGCAGTAATATCGACAAAACCGCCAGCACCAGCAGTCACATGCGGACGGAATGACAGCTTCGACACATTGACGGAGCCGTCGCGTCCGATCTCAAGGAAGGACAGAAGCGAGGCGTCGAAGCCTGCGCCCTGAAAATAAGTGAACTGATAGGGTGACGGCATATAGGCGTCTGCATTGGACGCACAGCCAAAGGCAAAATCGAGGAGCGGCACGCCCCCAACAGCCCCCTGCTCAATCACCCAGGTCACTGCGCCATGCAGGCCCTCTTCCAGCAGAATGCGCGGCACATTGGCGGAAATGCCGAAGCCAAGATTAACCGCACTTCCTGCCTGCAACTCCTGTGCGACACGCCGCGCAATCGCCTTCTGAATGTTGAATTCAGGCAAGCGGAATGTATCGAGCGGACGGAAAATCTCACCGGAAATTGCCGGATCGTAAAGTGTCTGCGTTGTCTGCTTCTGATCGGGATCAACGACGATATAGTCAACCAGAACGCCCGGCACGCGCACATCATGCGGTTTCAGCGTGCCTTCCTTGGCAATGCGCTTCACCTGCACAATGACGATGCCGCCATTGTTGCGCGCAGCCAGCGCCTGATCCAGCCCACCAAGATATGCGCCCTCATGTTCATAGGTGAGATTGCCGCGTTCATCGGCAGTGGTGGCGCGGATGATCGTCACATGCGGCACGATATTGGGGAAATAGAGCCAGTCTTCACCTTCAAAACTGACCTGCTTGACGACAGGCTCCTCACGCGCCTTGTCGTTCATTGCCGATCCCTGACGCTTGGGATCAACGAAAGTATCAAGCCCCACTTTGGTCAGTACACCGGGACGCTTGGCAGCTGCCTCACGATGCATGTCGAACAGAATACCAGACGGAATATTATAGGCCGGAATCTCATTATTGGTGATCATCTGCCAGATCAGCGGCGGCTCAGAACTTGATGGCCCTGACGGATAAGAACCACCGATGATCTTTTTAAGAAGCCCCTTTTTGGCGATGTAATCGACACCCTTGATGCCACTCATATCGCCAGCAGCGATCGGGTGCAGCGTGGTGATATTCTGGGGATGACCGGTTTCATCAAAACGCTCGCCAATGGCTTTCAGCATCATATCCGGACAGCCGAGGCCGCTCGATGAAGAAACCGAAACGACAGCGTTGTCGGGAATAAGTGCTGCTGCTTCCGCAAATGAAATATGTTTGCTCATAATTTTCAAAGTCCTGAATGAACAGCGGTTGCCTTACCGGTCTTTGCAGCCTCAAGCACGGCAAGCCCGGTCGCAAGCGACCAGATGCCATCCTCCAGAGTTGCGGAAGGCTGGCCTTTACCTGCGATGGCATTATGGAAAGCCCGCAAGGCGGTTTCGTAGAGATTCTTCTGGTCAAGCGGCAATTCGTGCTCGCCATCCTTGTCGCGCAGAATGACGGTTCCCACCGGCTTCTGCGTCATGACATTGCGTGCAATGAGCGAGCCTTCGCTGCCATGCACTTCAAAGCCGGTTTCCGCATATTTGGTGGTGAACGCATCGTGGAATTGGGCAATCGCGCCGGAGGAGAAGCGCAGCACACCCATCACACCGTCTTCCAGCCCCGCGCCGCTTAAGCCACCCTGCTGGCTGAAAGCCACAGCTTCGACCGGATTTTCACCCAGCACAAAGCGCAATGTGTCAGCATCATGCACGGTAATATCGAGGATCACACCGCCGCCAGCATCGGGGCGCTCAATGCGCCATCCCTGCAAATGCGGCGGCAGATAAACTGCATGAAAAACCCGCGCGGCAAGCACTTTGCCGATCTTGCCTTGAGCGATCGCATCACGCATGGCGCGGTGGCTTGCAGCATTGCGCAAATGATGGTTGGTGCCAGCCACAACGCCCGCTTCACGCACGGCTTTCAGCATCTGATGCGCGTCGCCAATCGTCAGAGCCAGCGGCTTTTCGCACAGAATATGCTTGCCTGCTTTGGCGGCGGCAATCGCCTGATCGCGATGCAGTTCATTGGTGGTGGAGATATAGACAGCGTCGATTTCCGGATCGGACAACAGCGCATCAAGGCTTGTCACCGAGCGGGCAATCCCGTTCTCGCGGGAATAGGTTTCGCCACGCGCAGCATTGGTGCTGTAAACGGACGCAACTTCGCCGCCGGTCGCGCGAATGGCACCGATTACCCATTCTTTTGCAATGGTGCTTGCGCCTATAAGGCCCCACTTTGCCATGCGAATTTCTCCTCCTTTTTAGATTGCGTACCGCAACTTGCACGCACCGCAAGACGCACCGCCAAACGCTGCGCCTCCGCCTCCACCCGTTCCGAATTGATCTGTTTCAGCAAAAGCTGCGCCGCACGTTCTCCCAAACCTTGCGGATCAACAGCTACAGTTGTCAGTGCCGGAACAGCGGTCTTTGCTTCGATCACATCGTCAAAACCAACCACCCCGAAATCCCGGCCCGGCTCCAGATTTGCAGCGCGCAAACCATCGCAAACCCCAAAAGCCACAGCATCATTGAAGCACACCGCTGCCGTCGGCTTCATGCCGTGCCGCAACATGCGCTCAACTGCTTCAACACCGCCAGCACGCGAAGGCGCAGAGGTAAAGACCAGCGCATCATCAAACACGATGTCCGCCTGCTCAAGCCCCGCACGATAGCCCGCAACTCTTTCAGCAAAAACAGCGGTATCCGCATAGCCGCCCATGAAAGCGATTACGCGATGCCCCAGCGAGAGAAGATGCTCAACCGCCTTTGCCACGCCGCCACGATTATCCGAAACAATCGACGACACACCCGATCCCGGCACATCACGCACCATCTGCACAACCGGCAGGCCGCTTTTTGCCAATGGTTTCAGATCACTAGCCTCGGTGCCACGCGCCGGCGAAACGATCAGCCCGGCAATGCCATGCTCACGCATCGAGGCGATCACTTCGCGCTGACGATCAATGCTTTCCGCGGTATTGGCGAGAAACTGCACATAACCTGCCGATTGCATGACACGATCAACACCAACGGCAAGCTCGGCAAAGAAGCTGTTGGTCAGATCATTGACCACAAGCCCGATGATCTTCGATTTCGACTGCCGGAGATTGGCGGCCGAGCGATTATAGACATAGCCGAGCTTCTCAATCGCTTCCTGAACCTTAGCCCGGGTCTCGGCATGAACCAGAGGACTATCACGCAGAACAAGCGATACAGTCGACTTCGACACGCCTGCTTCGCGTGCGATATCGATGACCGTGATGCTGCTCTTGCTCATATCCGTCTCCTGTTCCCTTAAGTTAATTGGAACGATCCAAATTTGTCAACTTTTTTAACAAACACGGAATTGCCATATTCTTGACATCGGTTTTCCTTAATTTTTGAAGCATTTCGTGACGTTAAATGCAAAATCAGAGCCTGAAATCGCATTTTTTAAGCACCATATTGAAATTTGGAACGATCTAAATTATTCATGTCGTCGTGGAGTTGGAGGACTGACATGAGCGCATCATCAGAAAACGTACTGACCCTGCCATTCGCTGACGGCAGTATAAAACCCTATCGCCTGATCGGTACCCCGACACCGCGCCCCGCCTCTCCTCCGAAATTCAACCGCATTGCCTATGCCGCAGCGCATGTTGTTTCAGACCCGCTGAGAGACAGCAATCCGTGGAACGCTCCGGCAATTGACTGGAATGCGACAATGGCTTTCCGCCATCACCTCTGGAGCCTCGGCTTTCAGATCGCGGAAGCGATGGACACCTCGCAACGCGGCATGGGTCTCAATTGGGCCGGAGCGCAGAAGCTGATCCGCCGCTCGCTGGCAGAAAGCAAAACCGTAGCAGGTGCTGATCTGGCTTCTGGCGCTGGCACTGACCATCTCGACCCGTCGGAGGCAAAAAGCCTTGACGACGTGATTAAGGCCTATGAAACCCAGGCTGAATTCATCGAAAAACACGGCGGTCGTTTCATTCTGATGGCCAGCCGCGCACTCGCCCGTGTTGCCCGCTCGCCAGAGGATTATGCCAAGGTTTATGGCCATATTCTCACTCATGCCCGCGACAAGGTCGTGCTGCACTGGCTGGGAGACATGTTCGACCCACAACTCAAAGGCTATTGGGGTTCAGACAAGTTTGAAGACGCTCTTGATACGGTCATCAGTATTATAGAGGCCAATCGCGACAAGGTTGAAGGCATCAAGATTTCACTGCTCGAAGAGCGCTACGAAATCGCGCTGCGCAACCGCCTGCCGGACGGCGTTCTCTGTTTCACGGGCGATGATTTCAACTATGCACCGCTGATCGAAGGCGACGGCGACAAACACAGTCATGCGCTGCTTGGCATTTTTGACGCCGTAGCACCACAGGCTTCAAGCGCGCTTGCTGCGCTCGCCGACGGTGACAATGCCCGCTTCCGCGCGATCATCGAGCCAACCGTGCCACTATCGCGCAAAATCTTTGAAGCGCCGACGCAGTATTACAAAGCAGGCGTTGTGTTTCTCGCCTGGCTCAATGGACACCAAAGCCATTTCACCATGCCTGCCGGAATGCAATCGGCACGCAGTATCCTGCATTATGCCGATATTTTCCGCCTCGCGGATCAGGCAAATGTTCTCGATCATCCGGAAATTGCCCTCACCCGCATGAAACATCTTCTGGCGGTTTACGGCTTAAACTGACCGCCGAAAAAGAAAAATGGCAGCTCTTAACCCTAAGCAAGCTACGCCCCTTTCGGGTGCGGAGCAATATTACACGCCTCTGCTTTACCGCTCATCAATCGAGTAGCTCAACATCACCAAATTATCATAGCCGTAAAATTTAAATACACGTTTAAGTAGAATCAATATATATTGCATACCTATTAAATATACTAAATTTATAAGACTCTAATAGAGAGCTATTACTTTAATGAAAAAATATAAGATATTTATAAATTCTATAATACTTAGTTTTTTCACTTCTCAAGCATGGGCTGATGTACCCACTTTCGAGGTTCATGGTTCATTTGGCGGTGAACGTGCTGATGCGGCTGGCATATCGGCGGATGGCAAAACAATTGGCATACGCCGATCATCTGCGGGCGGTGATTACGATAAATCCTTTATCGTGACGCCGACAGGTATAACCGATATCGGCTCGTTAAGCGGTTCAGAACGAACAGCACTTTTGGCAGTTTCATCCAATGGTCTTGCCGCAATAGGCAGCGCATTTGTCAATCAAGCTGAATCACATGCCTTCTGGTGGTCCCGCGAAACCGGAATAAGAGATATCGGAACACTGGGCGGAACGAATTCATATTCCAGAGGAATTTCGGCCAACGGAACTGTTGTTACCGGAGACAGCTACCTCGCAGGCGACACCATAACCAATGCATTTCGCTGGACACTTCAGGATGGCATTACCAGCATCGGTACACTGGGCGGGTCATCGTCATTTACCCATGCGATTTCGGCTGATGGCAGTACGATCGTGGGTTACAGTTTGACGGCATCGTCCGATGTCCACGCCTTCCGATGGACCGAGGCCAGTGGCATTGTAAGTCTTCAAACTTTGGGTGGAAACACGTCGACAGCGCGTGCCGTTTCCGCTGATGGGAGTGTCGTTGTAGGCACCAGCGACACCGCCGATAGCTCCCAGCATGCATTCCGCTGGACTGCCGAGACCGGCATGGTCGATATCAATATTCACGGAAATGCGCTGTATAGTATTGCCG
Source organism: Brucella sp. (assembly GCF_032066345.1). Lineage (NCBI taxonomy): Bacteria > Pseudomonadati > Pseudomonadota > Alphaproteobacteria > Hyphomicrobiales > Brucellaceae > Brucella > Brucella sp. The sequence goes on along the minus strand of NZ_DAMBKZ010000011.1, from coordinate 119,695 downwards.
ATCTGGTTTCAAACGATGGCAAGGTTGTGGTGGGGACAGCCTCATTCAACAATGGGTTCAACCAGGCTTTTCGCTGGACCCAGGAAGCAGGCATGATCAGTCTGGGCTCGCTAGGCGGCGGCCTGTCTCACGCTCTCAGCCTCAGCGACGATGGCACAGCGATCGTCGGCTATAGCTATACCGATACGATGGCGCTCCGTGCATTTCGCTGGACAGCCAGTGACGGCATAATTGATTTGGGAACAATTGGCGGCAACAACGCGATTGCCTGGGATGTATCAGGGGATGGCAGCGTGATCGCCGGAACAGCTGAAACAGCTGAAGGAGCGCTTCACGCCACGCTGTGGAAATTTCCAAAGCCCGATCCGGGAACGATACCAACTGATCCCGAAACCAATCCGGGAACCACTCCAACTGATCCTGAAGGCAACCCGGGTACCACGCCGACAAATCCGGGCTCCGGTCCAACGGAAAACCCTTCTGCTGAAAAACCTGTCACGTCTCCAACAATCATTGACCTTGATCATACGGTTACGACGGTCTTCAAACAGGCAAATAACAGCTTTTCGGCCATGGAAGCCCAGCGCCTTACATTGAACAAGCTGCAAAACTTCTGCGATGTCGAAAGAGCCGGCCAGACCTGCTATTCGCTTTTTACCGATATCAGCGGCTTTGGCGGTCAGAAGGATTTGCTGACAGGTTTCACGCTTGGTTACGGCTTCACCGACAATTTTTCAGCAGGTGTCACCCTCGCCCATTCTTTCTGGCGTGATCTGCCGGACGGTTTTGATACCGGAAGCGATAATTTCGGCACTGGCATCTTTGCGCAGTGGAAAGACAAGACCGCTATAGGGGATTGGTATATGCGGGCGAGCCTGGCAACCAATCGCTATGATACCGACATCACGCGGCCAAAGCTCGCCTATACAGAAGCTGGAACCGGCGAAAGCAGGTTACAAGGCTGGAGCACTGCGCTGGAACTGGGGCGGACAGACAATCTCAATTTCCATAATGCCCGTCTCGGCTATTATGGCGGTCTGCGCTACAGCAATCTGTCCATGGATGGCTATACGGAAAGCAATGCGCTGTTTCCGTTCACTTATGGCGACATGAAATATGAGCTGACAACGGCTTATGCGGGTGCAAATTTCACTATGCCGCTGACCGACAGAATCCGATGGTCGATCAATCTCGAAATCGAGCAGGATGTTGCGCACAAGGATCCCGAATTTGACGCCAGAGCTGATTATATCGGCGTATTGACGCTCGATTCCGACTTCTCACATACCCGAGGCTCCGCCTGGACAAGTGTGAGTTATGCTGTCAGCGACGCGGTTGAACTTTCACTGACGCCCTATGTGACCCGCACGGCATCGCGGGACAATGCGTTTGGTGCCATGGTCCGGCTTTCCGGGAAATTCTGACCAAAAAAACCCCGCAGCAAGTGAATGCTGCGGGGCTGTTTTTGAAGTAAAATGATCTCAGCGCCAGCCAAGTCCCGGTGCAACATGCTTGAGGATCGACTCGATCACATGCGCGTTGTACTCGACACCAAGCTGGTTTGGCACGGTCAGAAGCAGTGTATCAGCTTCAGCAACCGCCTCATCCTTGGCAAGTTCCTTGATCAGCTGGTCTGGTTCAGCTGCATAGGACCGGCCAAAGACCGCACGCAGATTTTCCTCGATATAGCCAATCTGGTCCTGCTCTTTGCCGCCATTGCCGAAATAGGCACGGTCACGATCATTCACCAGCGCAAAAATGCTGCGGCTGACTGAAACGCGCGGCGTGCGCGTATGTCCGGCTTCTTTCCAGGCTTCGCGATAAGCGCGAATCTGCTTGGCCTGCTGAATATGCAAAGGCTCGCCGCTTTCGTCCTTCTTCAAGGTCGAGCTTTGCAGGTTCATACCAAGCTTTGCGGCCCAGATTGCGGTTGCGTCAGAAGCAGCCCCCCACCAGATACGATCTCTGAGACCTTCCGAGTGCGGTTCGATCTTCAGAAGCCCCGGAGGGTTTGGAAACATTGGCCGCGGATTTGGCTGTGCAAAGCCTTCGCCTTTCAGCGCCTCAAAGAACACCTCACCATGCTTGCGGCCCATATCGGCATCGGTCATGCCTTCTTCCGGCTCATAGCCGAAATAACGCCAGCCATCGATCACCTGTTCGGGTGAACCACGGCTGATCCCGAGCTGCAGGCGTCCTTTGGAGATCAGATCCGCAGCGCCTGCATCTTCGACCATGTATAGCGGGTTTTCATAGCGCATATCGATGACGGCAGTACCGATCTCGATCTTGCTGGTCCTGGCACCTACAGCTGCAAGCAGCGGAAATGGCGAAGCAAGCTGGCGGGCAAAATGATGCACACGGAAATATGCGCCATCCGCACCAAGCTCTTCAGCAGCGACAGCAAGGTCTATCGACTGCAAAAGCGCATCGCTTGCAGAACGCGTGCCGGACTGTGGCGAAGGCGACCAATGACCGAATGAGAGAAAGCCGATATTTTTCATGACTATGTTCCTCAGAGCATGATCCGGCCAGCGTGAAACAGGACGCGGCAGAACAATGCTTCAAACTTTGTGCAGGGGCACTTTTCATCTGTTTTGTCAGAATATGGCGGTGCGCGATAGCCATTGAAAGGGCACTGAACACTGTGTTCATGAAACAGAATATAGCGGGCTGGAAAGCGCCTGCGATGACGACACGTTGACAGCCCAAACGGACCCGATTAAGCCTCAATCTCAGGCGGATAGATCTTCAATCCCATTCTGGAAAAAATGGTATTGGATATAAGGTGTATGCCGACAAAATGCCCAAATGGGCAACGCACCAAAACAGGGGAGATTTTCATGCGTTCTATGCTTCTGGCCTTGCTGGCCGCAACGGCTCTTGTAACGACGGCTCAGGCCAAGGATGTAACGGTTGCCGTTACTGCTATCGTTGAACATCCGGCACTTGATGCTGCGCGCGACGGCGTGAAAGACGCGCTGGCTGCTGCTGGCTTCAAGGAAGGCGAAAACTTGAAGTTCGTCTACCAGTCCGCTCAGGGTAATCCAGCAACCGCTGCGCAGATCGCACGCCAGTTCGTTGGCGAAGCTCCAGACGTAATCGTTCCGATTTCCACGCCTTCGGCTCAGGCTGTTGTTTCCGCAACGCGTGATATTCCGATTGTCTTCACCGCTGTTTCCGATCCGGTTGGCGCACAGCTCGTCAAGGACATGGCAAAGCCGGGCGGCAACGTAACCGGCCTCTCCGACATGTCGCCAGTGGCTGAGCACATCAAGCTCATCAAGGAAGTGATGCCGAACATCAAGAAGCTCGGCTATCTCTACAATTCCGGCGAAACCAACTCCGTGTCGCTTCTGGCAGCACTGAAGGAAGCCGCTTCTGCTGAAGACATCGAGATCGTTGAATCGGCTGCAACCAAATCGGCGGAAGTTCAGGGCGCAGCCCGTGCCCTCGTTGGCCGTGCAGATGCGATGTATGTGCCGACCGACAACACCATCGTTTCGGCTCTCGAAAGCGCCGTCGGTGTTGCCGAAGAAAGCAAGCTGCCGCTCTTCACCGCGGATACGGATTCCGTCAAGCGCGGTGCGCTCGCCGCTCTCGGCTTCAACTATTACGACGTTGGCAAGCAGACCGGCGCTGTCGTTGTGAAAATCCTCAACGGCGAAAAGCCAGGCGATATCGCTGTCGACATCGCCAAGGGCACCGACCTCGTCATCAATCTTGCTGCTGCAAAGAAGATGGGCGTCGAGTTCCCGCAGGCTGTTATCGACCGCGCAACCAGCAAGGTCGAATAATTGCAATTTCTATCCTAAAGAAAAGGGCGGGACGATTTCCCGCCCTTTTCTTTTAAAACTGTCGAGTTTTCAAAATGCCTGCCATTCGTATCCTTCCCGCTGATGACAACACCAATGGCTGGAGCAGGATATTACCTGCCCGTGCGCCACGAGCTGCACTTAAAGGCGATATCAAAGCTGACTGGATTGTGCTGGGCGCTGGATATGCAGGCTTAGCCGCCGCCCGGAGGCTGGCCGAAAACCGGCCCAATGACCAGATTGCACTCATCGATGCGCAGGAAGTCGGAAAAGGCACATCCGGACGCGCTGCAGGCTTTGCCATTGATCTGCCGCACAATGTCAGCTCATCGATGGAGGAGCTGGCCAAGTCGCACAGCTACCGTGCGCTGGCGCGTGCAGCCATCGACCATCTGAAACAGCAGATTGACCAGCATGGCATCGACTGCGACTGGCGGCAGGATGGAAAGTTTCACGCAGCTGTTTCCGATCAGGGGATGCGTGAGGTTCTTGAGCCAACCGTCAAAGAGCTGGAGCGCCTTAAAGAACCCTTCGACTGGCTTGAAGGCGATGCTCTTACCAAACGGCTCGGTACCAGCCATTTTAAAGCAGCGATCTTCACCTATGGCACATCACTGCTGAACCCTGCTGCTCTGGTGCGTGGCCTTGCCGACAACCTTCCTGAAAATGTCACGCTTTATGAGAACTCTGCCGTAACCAAGATCGATTATGGCGACCGTATCCTCATAAGCACGGCAAAGGGCCAGGTTCAGGCACCCGCCATGATCCTGACTGTCAACGGCTTTGGTGAGCAGTTCGGCTTTTTCAGGCGCAAGCTTCTGAATTTCGCAGCCCATGCGAGCCTCAGCCGCAAGCTTGACGATCAGGAATACAAAGCCATCGGCGAAGTCGCTCCTTGGGGTCTGACACCCGCCAATTCCTTTGCTGGCATCACCATGCGCCTTACCTCTGACCGGCGCATACTGGTTCGGCAGAACGTGCATTTCTGCCCGTCGCTGCGCCAGTCGGATGCACGGCGCCAAACAATCAAGCGTGAGCACAAACGGCTGTTCGACGAGCGTTTCCCGATGCTTTCAAACGTCGATATGGAACACACATGGACCGGCTTCATCTGCCTGTCACGCAATGGCGCTCCGGGTTTTGGGCAGATCGCCAAGAATGTTTACACCTCGCTTTGCCAGAACGGCGTCGGCATCACCAAAGGCACGATTGGCGGCATTCTTGCAGCCGACATGGCCTGCGATATCGACAATCCGCTGATCGACGACATGCTGAAGCTCGGCAGCCCGACCGAACTGCCACCACGACCATTCCTCGACATTGGCGTCCGCGCACGATTTGCCTGGGAGCTATGGCGGGCACGCGGCGAAGTATGAGCGAAACCGAGTGAGCTGAATGTTGTAACAGGCGCACAGACTGGTGCTTTTTGGCGCATTTGCAGCGATAATGCTTGCTTATTGGAGCTTTTGGGTTGTATCGGGAAAAAGACAGAGCCAGAACAATCGCAAGCAATAAAATTGCGCATGAAAAACCGGGGAATGGTTCCAAAGGCAAATGTGTTTGGAACAAACTCAAATCAAAACCGGTCGTGATTGAAACAGGTCTTTCGGACATAAGAAGGCAAATGCCTGAATGTGCGAAAGCCAGTGAATCTATGTGCCTTGAATGGTGCGTTTTCATTTTCAATGACGGCAAAGAACAAGGAATCTCAATGTGAGTCAGATCGCCTTCTGGGGTGCGGTCGAATTGGGCCTCGTCTTCTCTTTTGTCGCCATCGGCGTCTATCTGGCTTTCCGCGTGCTCGATTTCCCCGATCTGACCGTGGATGGCTCGTTTCCGCTTGGTGCGGCCGTAACAGGCGTTCTGATCCTTGCTGGCTGGAATCCATGGCTTTCCGCCGGTGTTGCGATGATTGCAGGCTCGATTGCCGGTCTGGTGACAGCGACACTCAACGTGCGCTTCAAGATCCTCAACCTGCTGGCTTCCATTCTGACGATGATTGCACTGTTCTCGGTCAATCTGCGCGTCATGGGTCGTCCGAATATCGCACTGATTAATCAGGATACGATGCTGTCTCCGTTCTTCGGTCACGGCATTCCTGAATATTATGTGCGTCCGGCCTTCCTGTTTGTGCTGGTTGCCATCACGGTATTCCTGGTCTGGCGCTTCCTCGAAAGCGACATGGGCCTTGCGATGCGTGCAACTGGCGCCAATCCGAAAATGGCCCGCGCACAGGGCGTACGCACTGATCGCCAGATTTACCTTGGTATGGCACTCTCCAATGCTCTCGTAGCGCTTGGTGGCTCGCTTTTCGCCCAGACAAACGGCTTTGCAGACGTGACCTCCGGCGTGGGTACAATCGTTGTCGGCCTTGCTGCTGTGATCATCGGCGAAACATTGCTGCGCTCACGTCTCATCCTCGTCATTCTCATTGGCTGTGTTGCCGGTTCGATCATCTACCGCATCGCTATCCAGCTCGCGCTTTCCAATGGCAGCATTGTCGGGCTTCAGGCTTCTGACCTCAACATTGCGACGGCACTTCTTGTTACCTTCGCGCTGATATTGCCGCGCCTGCGCCGCGGAGGAGCATCATCATGATCGAAGTATCCAACCTTGAGGTCATCTTCGGTCGTGGAACACCGCTGGAAAAGCAGGTGCTCAACAAGATCAATCTGACGATGGAGCAAGGCTCGTTCGTCACCGTGATCGGTTCCAACGGCGCTGGCAAATCGACAATGCTGGGCGTGCTTGCAGGCGATGTCATCCCGACCGCTGGCAAGGTTGTGATCAGCGGACAGGATGTGACCCGCAAATCCACTGCCGAGCGTGCTGGTCTTGTGGCGCGCGTGTTTCAGGACCCGCTTGCAGGCAGCTGCGGCACGCTGACGATTGAAGAAAACCTGGCACTGGCTGCATCGCGTGGAACACGCCGTGGCCTTACCCACGCGCTTAATTCCAAGCGCCGTGAGTGGTTCCGCGAACGCGTGGCAAGCCTCAATCTCGGCCTCGAAAACCGCATGCAGGATCGCATGGAGCTTCTCTCCGGCGGTCAGCGTCAGGCGCTCTCGCTAATCATGGCAACATTGGCGGGTTCAGAAGTGCTGCTGCTTGATGAGCATACGGCAGCACTTGATCCCGGCATGGCTGAATTCGTCATGGAACTGACCCGCACGCTGATTGCTGAAAACAAGCTGACAGCACTGATGGTCACGCATTCCATGCGTCAGGCGCTCGATTATGGCGACCGCACCATCATGCTGCATGGCGGCAAGATTCTGCTCGACGTAACCGGTGACAAACGCAAGACGCTCGGCGTTGAAGACCTCATCGAAATGTTCCGCAAAGTGCGCGGACAGACACTCGATGACGATGCTTTGCTGATCGAATAATATTACAAACAGCTTTGTTTCACAGCCGCCGTTCAGTTTGACCGGCGGCTGTTTCGTTTGAAAACGAATTGCGCTACTTAATCCTAATGGCGCAAAAGAAAGCACACGAAGTCGATCAGTTTATTGGAAAGCCGAGCAGCTCGTTTCCGGTTGTGCTGCTCTACGGCCCTGATAAGGGGCTGGTGAGCGAACGTGCGCGTCGATACGCGCAGGCGACCAAGCTTCCGCTCGACGATCCCTTTGCCGTCATCCGCATGGAAGCCGATGAAATCGATGCCGATCCTTCAAAGCTCGCAGACGAAGCGCGGACAATTTCGATGTTCGGCGGCGAGCGCCTCATCTGGATCAAGAATGCAGCCGGGCAAAAGAAGCTCGCGGATGCCGTGAAACTTCTGGTGAGCGAGCCGCCGCGTGAAACCTATATTCTGGTTGAAGCAGGCGATCTTAAGAAAGGCGCAGGCCTTCGCAGTGCTGTAGAGAACGGTTCTGCCGGCATGGCGTTGCCCTGCTATTCAGACGATGCGCGCGGCATAGACGGGGTGATTGACGACGTTCTAGCCGAATGGAAAATGCAGATCACCATGGACGGGCGCCAGCTGTTGCGGGCGAGCCTTGGCGGCGATCGTCTTGCCACGCGTGGCGAGCTGGAAAAGCTCTGCCTTTATGCGCGCGGCAAGGAACGAATTGACATAGATGATGTGCGGGAAGCCGTTGGCGATGTGGCCGGGCTTTCGACCGACGAAGTGGTGGATGCTGTCCTAAACGGCGATCTGTCACGTTTTGAGATGACATTTGACCGCGTCGTAAAATCAGGCACAGCACCCTTTTTGGTGCTCAACACAGCGACTCGTCAGTTCCAACAGATACAGACCCTACGCCATATCGCAGACACTGAGCGCAAAAGTGCCTCAATTGTTGTTGCATCAGCACGGCCTCCGATCTTCTTCAACCGCAAAAAGCTGATTGAAAACGCCGTCGGCCGCTGGAATGCCGACAGTCTTTCCCGTGTGATGGAGCGTCTGCAACGCGCGGTTTTGGAAAGCCGTCAGAATGCGGCATTGGCTGTGCCGATCATCCGCCAATGCTTGCTGGCGATTTCGGTAGAAGCCGTGAAACTCTCGCGCCGATAGAATTCTAACCAAGCTTATAGCATTTCCAGCAAAAGTGCGAAGCGGTTTTGCGTCGGATAATGCGTAAAAACAAACAGTTACAGCGGTTCCAACGATTCTTTCTTAACTGGAACCGCTGTAAGCTGCGGGCTTTCCTGATACTTGCGCCACAGCGAGACCAACCAGCCGCCAAAATAACCCGCTGACGCGCCAGATACGACGGCTGTAATCAATGTAAGGGATGCGTGCTCTCCCGGATAAAACGCGTTCAGCACTGCCAGCGCATATTGAGAGCAGAAGAAAATCAGATTTCTGATCAGCGGCAAAATCGTGCCTGCACGCTCGATAGTTTTGTTCTCACGATCAACCGCCAGAATGCGCGGTCCCGTGAAATATCCGACAGGTGCCAGCACAAACAGGCCCACAAACCAGGCCATCAGAAACGTGCTGAACTGATCTGAATTGCTGTCGAAATGCAAAAAGCCAACAGCGATGAAAATCACCGGCACAAACAGCATTCGCCAAACGGTCACCGTTCGTGTTTCACGCCCTTTGATCCCCGTTATGATGAGATAAGCAAGCAGGCCCCAAACATAGACAGGCGTATGAATGATAATTTGCGTCAGCATTTCCATAGAAGTGGTATCTCCCAAGCCCGGCGATCAGAAAGCAGTGTCTAAATACTACACGACTTACAAGCGCTTCGATAGAAACCGGGTACACGGACCCATTGATGACATTTCAGGACTTACAGCGGTTCCAGTTAGAAATAAATCGTTGGAACCACTGTAACTATTTGTTTTTACGCATTATCCGACGCAAAACCGCTTCGCACTTTTGCTGGAAATGCTATAATCAACAGCCTGTGAGTACCCTCACCCAATCTTGAGTTCATCACACTGCTCAATAATATTAGCTTTATTGGAAGAAACGAAATCGCAAGATTCCGGTCCCTACATATAGTTATAACTTATTGGAATAAAACAATGATTGGCTGCATTCCCCCGATTCTTCTGCTCATGCTCGGCGCAATGCTTGGCTGGCTGATCGGTGGCAATTATGGTGCGGTCTGGGGAAGCTCAATCGGCGTGATCATCGGCATCGTCCTGATGATTATCATTGTCTTTTCGCTCATCAAAGCCCGAGGTCGCTGAAGCATGTGCTGGAAAAGTTGAGGCCGTCTTCGCCGGGATTTCTATAGACTCGACTGGTTTTTTTCCCGCTACGATCCGACAACGAAGTGTCGAAAACAAAGAGATGGAACGAGCTGAGTGGACAGAATTAATCGCGACACGCTTTAACGAAAAAAACCGTGAAACAGATGATGTTTCACGGTCTCAAATACCAAGTGTCAGACGAAATAGGATCAGCTCTGCAGGCGACGGCAAATCTCGTCCAGCTGTTCGAGCGAGCTGTAGCGAATTTTGACATCGCCACCACGTTCGCGATGATTGATCTCAACCTTCATTCCAGTGACATCGGACAGCAGCTTTTCAAGCGCTTTAGTGTCAGCATCTTTCTCGATGGGCACACTCTTGCCCGGCTTTGGCTCGGTACCGTTGCGTGCCTGAGACAAGGCCTCAACCTGACGCACAGACAGGCCCTCTTTCACAACCCGCTCAGCCAGAGCGGTCGGATCTTCCATCGTGATCAGGCTACGGGCATGACCAGCCGACAAAGCGCCATCAGAGATAAAATCCTGTACGCGTTGTGGCAGTTTTAAAAGACGCAGCGTATTGGCCACATGGCTGCGGCTTTTGCCGATAACCTGGGCCAGATCGTTCTGCGTATAATCGTGATTGTCGATAAGCTGTTGATATCCCATAGCTTCTTCGACCGCGTTGAGGTCAGCACGCTGTACGTTTTCAACGATTGCAATCTCAAGCGCCACGCGATCATCAACATCGCGGATGATCACCGGGATGCTGTCGACGCCCGCGCGCTGCGATGCGCGCCAGCGACGTTCACCAGCGATCAGCTCAAAGCGATCCGGCTCGCCTGGCGCCGGACGAACCACGATTGGCTGAACGACACCGTGTTCCTTGATCGACTGCGCCAGATCTTCAAGTTCGACTTCCGAAAACATGCGACGCGGATTGCGCGGATTGCGTGTTACGAACTCAATCGGAACATTACGCTCGCTTGAAATCGGCACCTTGCGTTCTTCCGCCGGGCGGTCGATTTCACCGATCAGGGCGGCCAAGCCGCGGCCAAGGCGCTTTTTTGAAGGATCGTCGTTCATCGTCGGCAGTTCCTGCAATTGTTACGTAGTCGAATCGATAAAGTATCGCTTATCCGATACTCGCTTATTATTATGCGGCCTGAAGCTGCCGCTCACGCTGAATAACTTCGGAAGCAAGCTGTAGATAGGCCTGGCTGCCTGCACATTTCAGATCATACAGAATAGCTGGCTTGCCATGCGATGGCGCTTCCGAAACACGCACATTGCGTGGAATAACAGTACGATAGACCTTCTCGCCCATGAAAGCGCGAACGTCTTCAACAACCTGCGAAGCGAGGTTGTTGCGGCTATCGAACATGGTGAGCACGATGCCCTGAATAGTCAGTTCAGGATTAATCGTCGACCGAACCTGATTGACCGTCTGGAGCAACTGGCTGAGACCTTCAAGCGCGAAGAACTCACACTGCAGCGGAACCATGACAGAATCTGCTGCTGCCATCGCATTAAGCGTCAGAAGATTGAGTGATGGCGGGCAATCCACCAGCACATAAGAAAATTTCTCTGCAACAGCTGAATCAAAACGCAGCGCATCACGCAAGCGGCGCGTACGATCCGGCGCCTGTGCGATTTCCATTTCGATACCGAGCAAATCGAGTGTTGACGGAACGATGTACAGATTTGGAACATCGCTCTGCATGGCGGCTTCATTCACGGAAGCTTCCTGCGTCAGCACGTCATAAGACGATAATGGACGGTTCTGCCGGTCAATACCAAGCCCGGTACTCGCGTTACCCTGCGGATCAAGATCGACAATCAGCACAGTTTCGCCAATGGCGGCCAATGCGGTAGCCAGATTAATGGCAGTCGTTGTCTTGCCAACGCCGCCCTTCTGGTTCGCAATGGTTATGATCCTGGATCTCTTGTTCATACCGTCGCCCTGCTGCTTTCTGCTCTGAGATAACGAATTAATCTGCAATGCGTCGAAGATTGCTGATTTCGAGTATCACCGAAGCTTTATCGATAGCACTTTCATGTTGTACCAGATCGAAACGCCAGCCGACACGGCTTTCATCGATTTCTCTCTGGTAATCCCGACCTTTTTGAAAAAGAGCCTTTGAACCCTTGGTAAGCCAAGGCTCAGCGAGTTCGAAAAGATCGGTCAACGAGGCGAGTGCGCGGGCTGTTACGACATCCGGCACGTCAATTCTATCCCACATCGCTTCAATGCGGGCAGAGTGAATGCGCGCTGGCACAGCCAGATGGCCTGCAGCTGTACGAAGAAACGCAGCCTTTTTTCCCGCACTTTCGACCAGATCAATCGAAGCACCCTGAACTTCCTTCAGAAAGCATGCGGTTACGATACCGGGAAAGCCGCCGCCAGATCCGAGATCAAGCCATCGCTTAGCGTCGGGAGCGAGCGGAAATATCTGCGCACTGTCGAGAATATGACGGCTCCACAGGTCCGCAAGGGTAGAAGGTGACGCCAGATTAATGGCCGAAGACCACTTGCGAAACAGCTCTTCAAAGGCAATCAGCCGCTCATTTGTTTCACGTGAAACACCCGGAACAATAGTTTTCAAGCTTGAATAACGGCTATCCACAGTCATGCTACGCTTTTCCCGGCGTTTAGTTCAGCAGCAGCACGCTCACGCGCGCTATGCTTCTTAATATGCGTGATAAGCAAAGCAAGGGCTGCAGGTGTAATACCTTCAACGCGCTGCGCTTCTGCAATTGTCTCCGGCTTACGCTGCTTCAGCTTGAATTTGAGCTCGTTTGACAGGCCGGAAATAGCATCAAAGTCCAATGACGCAGGAATGAAGAGACGCTCTTCCCGCTCCATCACAGCAATATCGCTTTGCTGGCGATCCATATAGACCGAGTATTGAGCTTCGATTTCCAACGCTTCCCGCGTAATCGAATCAATGGTGTTCAGCTCTGGCCAGATAGCCTGCAGCTTCTGTAGATCAATATCCGGATAGGATAGAAGATCATAAGCCGAACGACGCACGCCATCCTGATTAAGATGGAGCTCATAACGACTTGCCTGGTTTGGTGTAATCGTGAGTTCCTTGGTCAAATCGCGCGCTGCCGACAATGCGTCCTGCCGTGCTGCGAACTTCTCGCGTCGCTCCGACCCAAGAATGCCGAGCTGATCGGCCAAAGGCGTGAGCCTTTGATCAGCATTGTCAGCACGCAAAGACAGACGGAATTCGGCGCGGGAGGTGAACATGCGATAAGGCTCGCTTACACCACGCGATGTCAGATCATCGACCATAACACCAATATAGGCTTCCGTGCGCTGAATAATAACTGGCTCGCTGCCCTCTGCCCGCTTTGCAGCATTCAGACCAGCAAGCAGACCTTGTGCGCCTGCTTCTTCATAACCGGTCGTGCCATTAATCTGGCCAGCTAGGAAAAGACCAGTCACGCGGCGCGTTTCCAGACTACGCTTCAATTCGCGCGGATCGATGAAGTCATATTCAATGGCGTAGCCAGGCTGCAACATACTCGCCTTTTCAAGACCGGGTATAGTCTTGAGATAAGCAAGCTGTACTTCCTCCGGCAGAGATGTCGAAATGCCGTTTGGATATACGGTATGATCGTCCAACCCTTCCGGCTCCAAAAATATCTGATGTCCATCGCGATCACCAAATTTGACGATCTTGTCTTCAACGGATGGGCAATAGCGCGGGCCGACCCCTTCGATAGAACCGGAATACATTGCAGATCGATGAAGATTAGCGCGAATGATTGCGTGCGTTTCAGGTGTCGTACGCGTGATACCACAATCAATCTGTGGAGTGGTGATCTTGTCGGTCATCAACGAGAATGGGACCGGGTCTTCATCTGCCGACTGCATATCGAGGCTCTGCCAGTCAATCGTTCGACCGTCGAGACGCGGTGGTGTCCCTGTCTTGAGGCGCCCGACAGCAAAACCTAAACCGCGCAAAGTATCCGACAGTCCGAGCGCCGGGTTCTCACCCATACGGCCGGCCGGGATTTTCTTCTCACCAATATGAATAAGGCCGTTCAGGAATGTACCGGTTGTCAGGACCACAGCCGCACAAGTCAGCGCGCGACCGTCACCGAGAATAACCCCGGTGATAGTTCCGTCAGTTACGCGAATATCTGAAGCGCCGCCCTCAACAACCGTCAGATTATCCTGCGCAGAAATAAGATCCTGCATCGCAAGCCGATAAAGCTTTCGGTCAGCCTGTGTGCGGGGACCACGAACGGCTGGTCCTTTACGACGATTGAGCAAACGGAACTGAATGCCCGCCTTATCTGCAACACGCCCCATCAAGCCATCAAGCGCGTCGATCTCGCGAACAAGATGGCCTTTGCCCAGACCACCAATCGCAGGATTGCAGGACATCACGCCAATTGTATCGAAGCGATGCGTGACGAGAGCGGTGCGCGCGCCTGCGCGCGCGGAAGCTGCTGCAGCTTCGCAGCCTGCATGTCCACCACCAATGACGATAACATCAAAAGCTGTCGCTTCGGCAGAACCTATGTTGTTCATACTGATGCTTCCGAATCCAATCTAGGCATTCCCAGCAAAAGTGCCATGCAGCTTTGCGTTGGATAATGCGTAAGGCAAAGAGGGAGAGCGTATCAGAAAATGTCGCCAATCGGAATCGCTCTGGAAAGCTGTCTCTTTGACATGTTTATGCTTTCAACGGAAGGGGTAACCCGACTGAGGTGCGATCAACTCTTTGATAAATTTGATACGAAACTCGACTCACGGATGAGAACGGGAGTCAATAAGCCTATGCAGATTCCACAGATGTTTCACGTGAAACATTTCTTGGGGTCGCAAGCGCTCCTCCCACTGTTTCACGTGAATCACTCATTTTCCGATGCAAAATTGCGAAAAGATAACGTCCAATATTTCCTCAACGTCGACATCGCCGGTAATGCGTCCGAGATATTGCGATGCGCGGCGCATGTTTTCAGCGCGCAATTCTAGCGGAAGATCATCTCGCTCTGCCGCTATTGAGATTTCAGAGATTGTCGATTTCAACAAATTGATATGTCTCTGGCGCGTTGGTACTGCGTCATTGATCAAGCCTATCCGTTCCTCGGCAAAGGATTGCAGGGCGTTCAACAATTGATCAAGGCCATCAGCCGTCTTGGTGGAAATTTCAAACTGCCAATCCGCAGAACCAGCAGCATTGCCAAGGTCAGCTTTGGTTCCCACGGTCCAGATATCCGCACTACCCTCTTCCAAAGTTACTGCAATCGGATTCTGCATATCCTCAAGCAATAGAACCAGATCAGCCTCGGCCGCGCGTTCGCGGGCTCGCTCAATCCCGATACGCTCGACCTGACTGGTCGTCTCACGCAATCCCGCTGTGTCCGTCACATAGACCGGGATGCCGCCGAGATTGAGTTTAACTTCAAGCAGATCGCGTGTTGTACCCGCCTCTTCCGAGATAATTGCGATCTCCCGACCGGCAAGGAAGTTGAGCAGGCTCGACTTGCCGGCATTGGGTGCACCAGCAATGACGACATGCAAACCATCCCGCAACATGGCGGCTCGTTTGCCGCTTTCAATATGGCGGGTAATTTCACTCTGCAGAGACTTGAGTTGCTCCCATACCTGCCCCGAAACGGAACCAGGTACATCGCTTTCATCAGCGAAGTCGAGTTCAGCCTCAATCAATGCGCGGGAGCGAATAAGCTTCTGACGCCACTCTGTATAAAGCTGACGCTGCGCTCCAGACGCGACCTGCAATGCAAGGCGACGCTGGCCTTCCGTCTCCGCCGCAATCAGATCGGCCAAACCTTCAGCAATCGTCAGATCCATCTTGCCATTAGTGAATGCGCGACGGGTAAATTCACCCGCTTCAGCCATTCGGGAATTCGGGAAAGTGCTGAGTTCTTCCAAGAGCTTTTCGACCACTGCAATGCCGCCATGCAGATGAAACTCCGCGCAATCCTCGCCGGTAAAGCTGTTCGGGCCCGGAAAGAAAAGTGCCAAGCCCTTATCGATCGCGTCGCCAGCGCGCGTTAGAAAAGTCTTATACGCAGCGTATCTCGGTTCAATGGTCTTTCCAAGAATCGTTTCGAGAACGAATCGAACTTGTGGGCCGGATATGCGTACCACCGCCACACCAGAAGGCAGGCGTCCACTCGACAAGGCGAAAATCGTGTCCTGAAGATGTTGCGGCTCGCTCATTTGATTTCCCGTTCTATATAGATGACTACGTGATATTCATTCGTGTCAGGAAAGAAAAGGCTTATGACTGATATCAGCAGCAACAGGCTCGGCAGAGAGCCAAGCGCTTATCTTCGTCAACATGCCGATAATCCGGTTCACTGGCAGCCATGGAGCAAACAAGCGCTGGATGCTGCACGCGAATTGAACCGCCCTATCCTGCTTTCTGTCGGTTATGCGGCATGTCACTGGTGCCATGTGATGGCGCATGAGTCTTTCGAGAACCCGGAAATCGCGGAAGTCATGAACGCGCTTTTCGTAAATGTAAAAGTCGACCGCGAAGAACGACCGGATATCGACCAAATTTATATGGCCGCTTTAAGCGCCATGGGACAGCAGGGCGGCTGGCCGCTTACCATGTTCCTGCGCCCCGACGGTAAGCCTTTCTGGGGTGGAACTTATTTCCCGCCGAGGGCGCGGCATAACATGCCCGGCTTCGTTGATGTGCTCAACGCCGTCAACAATCTCTGGCAGGGAAATAAAGAAAAAATTAACCATAATGCCGAGGCTGTATTCAATCATCTGGAAGCCCAGTTGGCCGCTCAAAGCGAAGCGCGCGCCAATGAAGTGACACGCTTTAACGAAGTCGCAGACCGCATCCATGCCATGTTTGATCCGGTACGTGGCGGCATAGATAATGCGCCCAAGTTTCCCAATGCACCCTTCATGGATGCCTTATGGCTGTCCTGGCTTTATAATCGCGAAGTTTCACATCGCGACGCGTTTCTGCTTTCTCTCAAAACAATGTTGCAAGGTGGCATTTACGATCATCTGGGTGGCGGGCTTTGCCGCTATAGCGTCGATGCCGATTGGCTGGTGCCGCATTTCGAAAAGATGCTGT
This sequence comes from Brucella sp., assembly GCF_032066345.1. NCBI lineage: Bacteria > Pseudomonadati > Pseudomonadota > Alphaproteobacteria > Hyphomicrobiales > Brucellaceae > Brucella > Brucella sp. Next base: position 103,138 of record NZ_DAMBKZ010000011.1, on the reverse strand, counting down.
ATGACAATGCGCAGGTCATTCGCCATGCGACCTACGCCTATGCGGAAACGCAAGATGATTTGTTCCGCCTCCGAATCGAAGATGTTATCGATTGGTTGATGCTCGAAATGCGCCTGCCCGACGGAAGTTTTGCATCCAGTCTGGATGCTGATAGCGAGGGTGAGGAAGGCAAGTTTTATATATTCACCGATAGCGAGATTGATGCCGTCCTCGGTGATCAGGCTGAAAGATTCAAATCCTGGTATGGCGTGAAGCCCACAGGCAATTTTGAAGGCAGCAACATTCTCAATCGCATTCACGCTGTCGGCGAACCGGCAATGCTCCCGCCGGATATAGAAGCTTCGAAACAGAAGCTATTGGCTTATCGCAGCCAACGCGTCCGCCCAGGACGAGATGAAAAGGCACTCACAGACTGGAACGCTCTGGCAATTCGCGCACTGGCTGAAGCTGGGCGCAGTTTTCAAAGGCAGGACTGGATTGAATATGCCGTCACCGCTTATCGTTCAATAGGGTCATCTTTTCAGAATGGTCGCATGGCGCATTGCCGGATGGATGACGTGTTACTCTACCCTGCCCTCTCCACCGATTACGCAGCGATGATTAATGCTGCCCTGTCACTCTTTGAAGCGACAGGAGATCGAACATTCATCGTTGATGCTGTGGCACTTAAAGATGCACTAGATGCAGCCAATCGCGATGCATCAGGCAACTATCGGCTTTCGGCGCTTGATGCGGAAGATGTCATTCTCCATGCCTATGGCGATTATGACGAAGCGATCCCCAGTGCTACAAGCCAGATCATCGAAGCTTTCACGCGCCTGTTTCTCGTGACCGGTGATCTGCATCTTTATAATCAGAATGAGCGTCTGGTTGAACAAGCCATGGGCCGCGCTCTTGTCCAGCAATATGGTCAGATTGGTATTTTGAACGCTGCCCGCTTTGCAGCCGAACCCATGTCTTTAGTGATTGCCGAGGAAAGCAGTGAAGGCGAACTAAGCTTGATCGCTCAACACAATCCCGATCCACGGCGGGTCGATAAGTTCGTTCCGTTTGAAGCCGGCAAAGCGATTGAACTTCCAACAGGCGGCACCGCACACACTGATAAACCTTCAGCGTGGCTCTGTAAGGGGCAAGTGTGCCTTGCACCGGTAGAGACCCCGGCTGCACTCGAAATCCTCCTCAGAGGCCATTCTTGAGGTATTATAGCATTTCCAGCAAAAGTGCGAAGCGGTTTTGCGTCGGATAATGCGTAAAAACAGATAGTTGCAGCGGTTCCAACGATTTAATCCTAACTGGAACCGCTGTATTGATGAAACAAAAACGCCGCGCTGATTTCTCAACGCGGCGTTTTCTATTAATTGCAATCTTTGGATTACGTGTTCATCGAGTCGAAGAACTCGCCATTGCTCTTTGTCTGCTTGAGCTTGTCGATGAGGAATTCGATCGCGTCGGTTGTTCCCATCGGTGCAAGGATACGGCGCAGAACGAAAATCTTCTGAAGATCGGCGCGTGGGACGAGCAGGTCTTCCTTACGCGTACCGGACTTGAGAATATCCATGGCCGGGAAGATACGCTTGTCTGCAACCTTGCGGTCGAGGACGATTTCCGAGTTACCGGTGCCCTTGAATTCTTCAAAGATCACTTCGTCCATGCGCGAGCCGGTGTCGATCAGCGCCGTTGCGATGATGGTGAGCGAGCCACCCTCTTCGATGTTACGGGCTGCACCGAAGAAGCGCTTCGGACGCTGCAATGCGTTTGCATCCACACCACCGGTCAGAACCTTACCCGATGACGGCACAACGGTATTGTAGGCGCGTCCCAGACGGGTGATGGAGTCGAGAAGGATCACAACGTCACGGCCATGCTCGACCAGACGCTTGGCCTTTTCGATAACCATTTCAGCAACCTGAACGTGGCGCGATGCCGGTTCATCGAAGGTCGAAGAAACAACTTCACCCTTCACCGAACGCTGCATGTCGGTCACTTCTTCCGGACGTTCGTCGATGAGAAGAACGATCAGATAGCATTCAGGATGATTGGCAGTGATCGAATGAGCGATGTTCTGCAACAGAACCGTTTTACCGGTACGTGGTGGAGCCACGATCAGACCGCGCTGGCCCTTGCCGAGTGGTGCCACGAGATCGATAACGCGTGACGAAAGATCCTTCGAAGTCGGAACTTCAAGTTCCATCTTGAAGCGCTCATTCGGATAGAGCGGTGTCAGGTTATCGAAATGAACCTTGTGGCGGATCTTTTCAGGATCTTCAAAGTTGATCGTGTTGACCTTGAGAAGCGCGAAATAACGTTCGCCTTCCTTTGGACCACGGATCGGGCCTTCTACCGTATCGCCGGTCTTCAGCGAGAAGCGGCGAAGCTGGGAAGGAGAAATATAAATATCGTCAGGACCCGGGAGATAGTTGGCGTCGGCAGAGCGCAGGAAGCCAAATCCGTCCTGCAGCACTTCAACAACGCCCTCGCCGATAATTTCGACATCTTGAGCAGCAAGGCTTTTGAGGATCGCGAACATCAGTTCCTGCTTGCGCATCGCGCTCGCATTTTCGACCTCAAGCGTTTCGGCAAATGCCAGCAGCTCGACCGGGGTCTTATTTTTAAGTTCTTGTAGTTTCATTTCCTGCATGTGTGAGGAACTCTTTTGAAATTTAAGGAGAAAATGCAGTTGTTCGGAAAGGTGGGTCACTTGAGTTGTGACCGGCATCGAAGGCCTGCTGTCATGGTGGGAAGAGGACTCATCCATACCGGTTTGCAGCATGAAGAGCAAGTGTCACATAAGGTGTGTCGGTCTTTTGTTCAATAGGTAAAAGCTAGTGCGAGTCTTAGAAAATGGAAAGTGGCTCTGCTAAAAATACCCGGAGCCAAATAAAAAGCCCGGATAAATACCGGGCTTTCTTTATAAAATTTGGAAATCAGAACGGTTTCACGATCACCAGAATGACAATGAGTATCATCAGGATTGTCGGTACTTCATTGATGATTCGCCAATGCTTGGCCGATTTTGTGTTCTTGTCCTGCGCAAAAAGGCGCGTGGCTTTGGAAAGATAACCATGCAGGCCCGACAGCAGCACCACGAGCAGAAGCTTTGCGTGCAGCCAGCCACCCTGAAAACCGAAAATTTCCCAGGCCATCCAGAGACCGGCAATCCACGTTACAATCATAGCGGGATTTATGATGAAACGCAGCAACCTGCGCTCCATAACCTTGAAGGTTTCGGACGTTTCAGAGCCGGGTGCTGCGGCGCAATGATAGACGAAGAGCCGCGGCAGATAGAGCATTCCCGCCATCCAGGCGATAACAGCAATGACGTGGATCGCCTTGACCCAAAGATAAGCATCAGCTGGATTCACGTGAAACAATCCCCATAAACCGAGTACCACAACCACCAGAGCGACGATGGTACGGATCAGAGCGGCCTTACCGCTGTTTGTTTTGTCAGAAGCCACCATCAGTAGCCTCCACGAACCCGATCAATCATGCGCTGAACATTCTCAATCGGTGCCTGTGGCGTAATTCCGTGACCCAGATTGAAGATCAGTGGACCCTGCCCGAGATTTTTGAGGATCGCATCAACGCCTTCGTCCAAAGCTTCGCCACCGGCCACAACGCGCAAGGGATCAAGATTTCCCTGGATAGCGCCTTCGGTCTGAAGTTCACGCGCAAAGGAATTCGGCACAGACCAGTCGAGGCCCAGAACGTCAACCCCGGTCTTTTCGCGATAGCCCGCGTAAAGCATTCCGGCACCTTTCGGGAAACCGATGATGCGGGCTTCGGGATAAACTGCCCTCACTTTTTGCACAATGCGGGCCACGGGACGAACACAGAAGCGTTCAAAGCAATCTTCATCCAGAACGCCGGACCAGGAATCGAAAATCTGCACGGCATCCGCACCTGCATCGAGCTGTTCGATGAGATATTCGGCTGAAACATCTGCCAGATCATTCAAAAGCTTTTCAAAGGCTTCCGGGAAGCGATAGGCAAACAGGCGAGCTGGAGCCTGATCCGGTGTGCCATGACCGGCGATCATATAGGTCGCAACGGTCCAGGGAGCGCCACAGAAGCCCAACAGCGTTGTTTCCTCGGGTAACTGCTCGCGGAGCAGCCGAACCGTCTCATAGACCGGCTCAAGGCGTTTTGCGACACCTTCCGTCTCAAGCCAAAAGATTTCATCCGCATCAATCGGTGTCATCAAAGGCCCTCTTCCTTCTTCAAAGCGAAGGTCTCGTCCAAGGGCGTGAGGGACAACCAGAATATCTGAAAACAGAATGGCTGCATCAAAGCCAAAACGGCGGATAGGCTGAAGCGTCACTTCGACAGCCAGATCGGGCGAATAGCAAAGGTCGAGAAAGCTTCCGGCTTGTTTGCGTACTTCGCGATATTCAGGAAGGTAGCGTCCGGCCTGACGCATCATCCAGATAGGTGGTGGAAAGACTGCCTCACCATCCATCACTTTCAAGACCTTGCGCTTCATTGCATTCCACCCTGTTCGATCGGTTTTCGTGGTTCTGTGTGAAAGTTTTCCCGTTCGGCTTTCATAAAGAAAGGATGATTCAGGAATCTTTTGATTCTTAGAGTCTGTTGGAATCGGGGATTAAGGTTTGTCCGTCTTTTCCCCACAGTTCCTCTCGGGCCATCTCTGCCTGTGCGAACATTCACCGATAGTCTGAACAAAAGCAATGAAAACTCAAATCTTTCATTGAATATAAGGAGTTACCAATTGCCGCAGCTTTGCACAATTTGTGGATAGGCTGGGTATATCGCTAGGTTTTCCAAATGTTACGAGTCTTGTCCACAATCGCTTTTGAAAGCTTCACACATGTTGGCTCGCTGTGGATGACTTGCCAAGTTTCCCACCGCCTGCCATGGCTTGTGGATGGAGCCTCCATTTTACGCACAGTCGTCAACAGGGAGGGGAGAAAACTGTGACCAGACCGCTTTCTTACTTTCATCTTCATCTGATTTCTGATGCGACAGGAGAGACTCTCCTCGCTGCGGGGCGTGCTGCGGCCGCTCAATATGCCAATGCGCGCGCGATTGAGCATATCTATCCGCTCATCCGAACCGAGAAGCAGCTGCGCAAAGTTCTGGAGAATATCGATGCTGAACCTGGCATTGTTCTCTATACAATTGTCGATCAGAAGCTCGCGGCCATCATTGATGAAACCTGCGCCGAAATGGGCGTACCGAGCGTTTCGGTGCTCGAACCGGTGCTCAATACGTTTCAATCTTACCTGGGCGCGCCAGCACACCGCCGCGCCAGTGCGCAGCATGTGCTCAATGCCGATTATTTCCGCCGGATCGATGCGCTCAATTTCACGATGGAACATGATGATGGGCAATTGCCGCCGGATATAGAGGAAGCGGACGTCATTCTCGTCGGCATTTCGCGAACCTCGAAAACGCCCACAAGCATTTATCTCGCCAATCGCGGTATCAAGGCGACCAATGTGCCGATTGTGCTTGGCATCCCCCTCCCCGATCAGCTTTTTACCGCAAAGCGGCCGATGATCGTGGGGCTGGTTGCAACGGCTGAGCGCATTTCGCAGATCAGACAAAACCGTCCACTCGGCAATGTGCCGTCGCTTGATACCGGACTTTATACAGACCGCGTTTCAATTTCCGAAGAACTGGCTTATGCCCGCAATCTCTGTAACCGGCACAGCTGGCCGATCATTGATGTGTCGCGCCGGTCAATTGAAGAAACGGCGGCTGCTATTCAATCTCTGCTGCGCGAAGGCAGGAAGGAAGACCTGACATGACGACAAAGCTTATTCTCGCATCAAAAAGTCCGTTTCGGTCGGCACTGCTGAAAAATGCCGGCATCGAATTTTTGGCCGAAAGCGCGGATATTGATGAGCGCTCGGTTGAAGCGCCGCTTTATAAGTCGGGCGCTACGCCGGAAGACGTTGCACAGGTTCTGGCTGAAGCAAAAGCCTTGTCGGTGAGTGAAAACCATCCCGATGCGGTGGTGATCGGTTGCGATCAGACGCTTTCGCTGGGGGATGAGATTTTCCACAAGCCTGTGGATATGGAAGCAGCGCGGCGCCAGTTGCTGCAGTTTTCGGGCAAGACACACCAGCTCAACAGCGGTGTGGTTCTGGTTAAAAACGGCGAGACGCTGTGGCGCCATGTTTCAGTGGCACGAATGACGATGCGCGATCTCGATCCGGGTTTTGTTGGTCGTTATCTCGGCCGGGTTGGCGATGTTGCTCTTTCCAGTGTCGGCGCTTATCAGGTTGAAGGTCCGGGCATTCAGCTTTTCGAGAAAATCGAAGGCGATTATTTCACCATCGTCGGACTGCCGCTTCTGCCCCTGCTTGATGAATTGAGGAAGGAAAATCTGATCGATGGCTAATAAGGCATTTGTCACGGGCTTTCCGATAAAGCATTCGCGGTCGCCGCTCATTCACGGCTTCTGGCTGAAAGAGCACGGCATCGAAGGCTCTTATGAAGCCATTGAAGTGGCGCCGGAAAATTTCGCGGAATTTGCTGCCTCGCTTCAAGAAAATGGCTTTGCCGGCGGCAATGTCACGATCCCGCATAAGGAAGTGGCTTTCGCAACCGTTGACAGCCGTGATGCGGCAGCAGAGGCAATTGGCGCAGTGAATACACTCTGGATAGAGAGTGGAAAGCTCTGCGGCGGCAACACTGATGCCTATGGCTTTGCTGCCAATCTCGATGCACTGGCACCGGGTTGGGACAATGCGGATACGGCTCTGGTTCTGGGCGCAGGTGGTGCAGGGCGCGCCATCGTCCATGCTTTGCAGACACGCGGGTTTTCGCGCATCGCCATCGTCAATCGCACGTTGAGCCGCGCTGAAGAACTGGCAAGCCATTTCGGCGAAGGCGTTTCCGCTCATGGATGGGATGCGGCGCAGGCTTTGGTCAAAGATGCCGGTCTGATCGTCAACACGACATCGCTGGGCATGAGCGGACATGGTGAGCCGACAGAGTTTCCGCTTGATCTGAGTGAGGCGCAGAAATCAGCTGTCGCCACCGATATTGTCTATATTCCGCTCAAGACGCCGTTTTTGGCCAGCGCTGAAGCAGCTGGTCTTAAAACCGTCGATGGGCTTGGCATGTTGCTGCATCAGGCGGTTCCGGGTTTTGAACGCTGGTTTGGCAAAAGACCAGAAGTGACAGAAGCACTTCGTAATTATATTCTGGATGATATGAAAAAGGCTGGTGCTTTATGATCATCCTCGGACTGACCGGCTCTATAGGCATGGGAAAAACCACTGCGGCAAACATGTTTGCCGACAATGGTGTGCCGGTCTATAGCGCTGACGATGCCGTGCATCAGCTTTATTCGGGTCGGGCAGCCCCCTTGATCGAAGCCGCCTTCCCCGGAACGGTTGTGGATGGAACTGTTGACCGGACAAAGCTTTCGAGCGCTGTCCTCGGCAAACCAGAAGCGCTTAAAAAGCTCGAATCCATCATTCATCCACTCGTGCACGAAGAAGAAGCCGCTTTTCTTGCACGCGCGCGTGCTGATGGCGCCGATATCGCGCTGATTGATATTCCGCTGCTCTTTGAAACGGGTGGCCAAAGCCGTGTGGACAAGGTGGCTGTCGTTTCCGCCCCTGCCGACATTCAGCGTGAGCGTGTTCTTTCCCGCGCAGGCATGACGGAAGCGAAGTTCGAGGCCATTCTGGCCCGGCAGATGCCGGATGTTGATAAGCGTGCACGTGCGGATTTCGTCATCGATTCTTCAGGCGACTTTGACGAGACGCGGGCGCAGATCAAAGCCATCATCGCTGAATTGCGTGGAAAGCTTGCCAATCCATCCTGAGCTTCGGCTTGGCCGTGCTATAAAACATTAAATGACTTGAGAGGTTGCCATGCGTGAGATCGTTTTCGATACGGAAACCACTGGCCTTGAACGGCTGGAGGATCGCGTCATCGAAATCGGCGGTGTGGAAATGATCAACCGCTTTCCCACGGGCCGAACCTTCCATAAATTCATCAACCCGCAAGGGCGAAAGGTTCATGTCGAAGCGCTCGCGGTGCACGGCATCACCGACGAACAGCTGCTTAAAGAGCCGACCTTTGCTGATATCGTCGATGAGTTCATGGAATTTTTCGATGGTGCGAAGCTCGTTGCGCACAATGCCATGTTCGATCTTGGCTTCATCAATGCCGAATTGGACCGTCTTGGGAAACCGGAAATCGCCGTTGAACGTATCGTCGATACGCTCGCTCTGGCGCGCCGAAAACATCCAATGGGACCGAATTCGCTCGACGCGCTCTGCAAGCGCTATGGCATCGATAATTCGCACCGTACATTGCACGGCGCATTGCTCGATTCTGAAATTCTGGCCGAAGTCTATATTGAGCTGATTGGTGGCAAGCAAACCGCGCTCGGCCTTAGCTCATCCAGTAGTTCCGGTAATGATGATCGCTCGGGGAATGGCGGCAATATTGTCTTGCGCCAGCGCCCGGCACCTTTGGCACCGCGTATCAGCGATAAGGAGCGTGCAGCCCATGATGCCCTTGTTGCGAAAATGGGCGACAAGGCAATCTGGAAAAAATACGTTAGCTGAGATCGAAAAAAAACCCCGCGAGAGCGGGGTTTTCTTTTTAGGTCGTTGTAGAGATTAGCTCTTTACAGCGCTCTTTGCCTGTTCTTCGGCCATACGGCTCTGGAACATCTGCGCGAAATCGATTGGATCGATCATCAGAGGTGGGTAGCCACCATTGCGCGTGGCATCTGCGATGATCTGACGGGCAAATGGGAACAGAAGACGTGGGCATTCGATGAACAGCAGCGGAAGCATATGCTCCTGCGCGATACCCTGAATGCGGAATACGCCGCCATAGACCAGTTCCGTATTGAACAGAACGTCCTTGCCGTCGACAGCCTTGGCTTCGAGCGTCAGAACAACGTCGAAATCCGTTTCGGAAAGCGGATTGGCGTTTACGTTGACATTGATGTTGATCGAAGGAGCCTTTTCGCGCGGGCGCAGCGACAGAGGCGCGCCTGGGCTTTCAAAGGAAAGATCCTTGATGTACTGGGCCAGAATGTTGAGGGACGGCTGGGCGGTTGCGCCATTGCCGTTCTTTACTTCGCCCGCAGCGGCCTTATCGCTCATTATCGGTATGCCTTCTCTTTAATGATTTATCTTGTTGCCCAAAAAGCAGTGATGCTTGGCTAGCATGTGTGCGTAGATGAGGCAAGAAACCGTTTTTACGTTAGCATTTGAGCGATTAGTGATCTTTGCGGTCCGGATTCCACGGCGAGTTTTCATCTGGCTTTGTCGAGTAATCTTCCGGGTCCAGATCAATCACATTATTTTCTTTCCGCTCATATGGGCGATAGGCTTCCGAATAGCGTGTCGATGCCGTGGCAACCACCAGGCGATTGCGCACAAAGCGGTTCCAGACAAGATCACGGATGAAGGGCACAAAAAGCAGAAGGCCGATCGCGCTTGTGACAAAGCCGGGCACGATCAGCATGATGGCTGCGACCACGATCATCGCGCCATGCATCATTTCGCGATCTGGTACGCGTCCTGCGGCACTTTCCATGCGGATGCGCTGCAAAAGCCCGAAGCCCTGCACGCGCAGCAGAAAAAAGCCGAGCATAGCACTCAGGATGACAAGACCCAGCGTTGCCAGAACACCGATCTCACTGCCGACGATCACAAAGCCGGCAATTTCGATGAACGGCATTGCCAGCATGACGAGAGGGGCAAAAGAAGAGGACACGGCAGTTATGACCTTATGTTGGTTGATTGGTATGTGATGAAACAAACTTCATTCGCATGTTTTATTCATGTCAAAAGCAAAAAACGCTTGGCATTTTTACGCAACATGTTTTGAGGAACGAAATTGAAACTGTCTATCATGCAATATCAGATAGGTATGCGTGATCTGGATTTGAATGATCAGTCAAGCCGATCTATATGTATATGTAACGAAATTCACGACGTGAGGAGGGATTTGCAATCCCGACCCGTTAACTGGTGGCAGGCGGTATGGAATTTTTTGATTTTGGCACGATATTCTTCTTCATTGCGGCGGTGGTGATCTTTCTTCAGCTGAGGAATGTTCTTGGTCGTCGCACCGGAAATGAAAAACCGCCAATTGATCCTTATACATCCGCTCGTAATTCCGATTCCCAGACCGCAGGTGGCGAAGCCGACAATGTCGTTTCGCTTCCGCAGCGTCCCGGTGAAAAGGATTTCTCGGCAATCGACAAGGTTGCACCAGCAGGAACGCCTGTGAATGACGGCCTTCGCTCAATTCAGGCCGCTGATCCATCCTTTGATCCGGCAAGCTTCGTCGATGGTGTGAAGATCGCCTATGAAATGATCGTCATGTCTTTTGCTGATGGCGACCGCAAGGTTCTGAAAAACCTTCTGTCCAAGGAAGTCTATGAGGGCTTCGTTTCGGCAATCGATGAGCGCGAGGCACGCGGTGAAAGCGTTCGCTCGACCTTTGTCGGTATCGACAAGGCAGAGATTGCCAATGCCGAAATGAAGGGCTCGGAAGCGCATGTGACGCTTAATATCGTGAGCCAGATGATTTCTTCCACGCTCGACAAGGACGGCAACGTGGTTGAGGGCGATCAGGAAAATGTCGTCGAAATCCGTGATCTCTGGACCTTCGCGCGCGATACGCGCTCGCGCGATCCAAACTGGAAGCTTGTCGCGACCGAAGCCGAAGACTAAAGAGAGTTGACGATTCAGGGCCGCTAATTTAGCGGCCCTTTTAATTATTGACGGATGCGGCTTGTGCATAATCTGGCGAACATCATACGACCGGTCAGTTTTTCAGATTGCCCGGGCTGGGATCAGGACGATCAGGCACTCGCCTTTTCGGCCTTTCGTCGTTCAGCCGATTATGCGGAACATAATCGCTATAACAGCGGCAGCCTCGGTATCAGTTTCGAGGCGCTTATACCGGCTTTTGCCGCCGCGCGTTTGCTTGATAATCCGGATAGGGCGCAGGCCCGCGCTTTTTTTGAAGCGCATTTTGTTCCATGCCGCATCGATGCAGAAGGATTTGTGACGGCTTTTTACGAGCCGGAGGTTGAAGCATCGCGAACGCCTGATGCACATTTCACGGTGCCATTTCTGAGAAAACCTGATGATCTTGTGAAGGTCACCGATGAAAACCGTCCCCTGGGGCTCGATGCGTCTTACGCGTTCGCCCGGCAAACGCCGGACGGTGTTGTTGAATATGATGACCGCAGGACAATCGAGCAAGGCAGCCTGAAAAATCGCGGGCTGGAGCTTGCCTATGTTGCTGATCGGGTCGATGCATTTTTCGCACATGTGCAGGGCGCAGCACGGCTGAAGCTTACCGATGGCAGTTTCATGCGGATCACTTACGCAGCCAAAACCGGCCATCCATTCACCGGGATCGGGCGCATTCTGGTTGCTAGAGGCGAGATTTCTGCTGAAAGCATCTCCATGCAGACAATCCGCCAGTGGTTGAAAGATCATCCTGAAAAAGCCGATGACCTTATCTGGCAGAACCGTTCCTATATTTTCTTCCGCGAAACGGCATTTGATAGTAATGATGGGCATGACCCAAATTTAGGGCAGATCGCAGCGGCCAAGGTTCCTCTGACAGCTGGTCGCTCTATCGCAGTCGACAGGCTTCTGCATACATTCGGAACGCCTATCTTTGTCGATGCGCCAAGCGTAACGGAATTCGATCATACGCCCTTCTCCCGGTTGATGATCGCGCAGGATACCGGCACAGCGATTGTCGGCCCTGCGCGCGGTGATCTCTTTGCAGGATCGGGTGATGCAGCCGGGGAAATCGCCGGCGGTATCAAGAGCAAGGCCGATTTTTATGCGCTGGTCCCGCGCGCACTGGTCGGGAATTGATCGATGATCGATAAGAACGAAAAATCCGCAAAAGATTATCTACGGCCTGAAGATCGCATTCTCTGGGAAACGGTGGCTAAAACAGCAAAACCTCTGTCTGGAAAGAAGCCCAAGGAAGAGGAAGAGTTTCCGGATTTCAAAACGGTGATGGCGCAGGAGGCTGAGAAAAAGCCTGCGAAAAAGGCGCCCTCGTCTGCAGCTGACACGCAGACGCCGAAAAAGAAGGTCAACTCGCTCAAGGAAATGCCGATCCATGCCTTTGATCGGCCAACCCATCGCAAGATTTCCAAAGGACGTGTGGATATTGAAGCACGCATCGATCTGCACGGGCTCACACAAAACGATGCTTATGAGCTGCTCTATGGCTTCCTGCTCAGCGCACATGCGCGCGGATTGAAGCATGTGATGGTGATTACCGGCAAGGGCCGCTCTTTCGGCAGCGAAGGCGTGCTCAAGCAGGCGGTGCCACACTGGTTTTCGACGCCTTTGTTCCGGCTGCTGGTCAGCGCCTATGAAGACGCCGCGCGTCATCATGGCGGGCATGGTGCGCTTTATGTCCGCTTGCGCAGGCAGACCCAGGGCGGAGGTCTTATCCGATGACCCCCTTTGGCAAGCGGCTTCGTGATCTTCGTGAGGAACGCAACGTTACACAGAAAGAAATGGCTGCAGCGCTGCGCGTATCACCAGCCTATCTTTCGGCGCTGGAACACGGACGGCGGGGACAGCCAACCTGGGATATGCTGCAGCGCATCATCACTTATTTCAATATTATCTGGGATGAGGCAGAGGAGCTGCAAAATCTGGCAGCTGTCTCGCATCCGCGCGTGGTGATCGATACGTCCGGTCTCTCGCCACAGGCAACCGAGCTTGCAAACCTTCTGGCACGTAATATCCGCATCATCGATCGCGAGACGATCAAACATCTGACGGAAGAAATCGAGGCGGCACGCAAGCGCCGCCGTGGCCTGAAGCCGCTTCAACGTTAAATAAAAATTATACAGGCACTGTTTATAGGCTCTCGAGCAAAGGTTGCTTAAGTGTGGGGGCGCGCTTGATGGTTGCGGAAGACGGATCCTCTGTTTCGATACACCCGGAGCCGGGTAAACATATTTACGGGCTTGATATTCTTCGTCTGGTTTCTGCTATCGCAGTGATGCTGTTTCATTTCGCTTTCAGAGGTGAAGCCGCAGGAGAGTTACCTGCGGTTGATATTCCTCACTTTATGAAGAGCGTGGCCAGTTATGGCTATCTGGGGGTCAGCATCTTTTTTATTATCAGCGGCTTTGTGATCGCCTATTCGGCGGAAAGCCAGAAGCCATTCAATTTCTTGATTTCCAGATTTTCCCGGATTTATCCCACATTTCTTATCATCATGAGCGTATCCGCCCTGGTGATCTGGCTGTCAGGAAACCCACTGTTTCAAATCAGTTCCGATCAGTATCTGGCGAACATCTTCATCTTTTCGAAGCTGTTGGGGCAATCCTTTGTGGATGGTGCCTATTGGTCAATTGTACTCGAACTTATTTTCTATGGCTGGATTTTCATCCTTATTGCGCTCGGGCAGTTCCACAATATCATCCGGATAATCCCGCTCTGGCTGGGATTCTCATTTCTGAATGAATTCTATATTGGTTCAGAGCATTTGCAGAACCTTTTTATCACTGAATATAGCGGCTTCTTTGCAATGGGGATCATCTATAGCAGGTTGAGGCGACAGCGCTCATTTTATGCGGTGCTGCTGTTTATCCTCGCTGCAATCTTTGCAATCTATACCACCCTTGCTGGTGCCGAATGGGCCGAGAAAACCTATTCCATCAAGCGTTCTCCGGTGGCGATGACAGCAATTATTCTGGCTTCGATTGCAGTTTTGCTCTTACTGACAAAGCTAAATATCGGCCAAAAACATCAGAGGATGCTAGGCATTCTTGGTGGTATGACCTATGCACTTTATCTTGTGCACCAGAATGTCGGCTATATCGCCATCACCGCTTTACTGAGTAATCTCGGGCCGGTTACCGCCATTGTCATAACAATGATCGGGCTGATCCTGTTTGCTACGCTCTTCCATGTTGTTGTAGAGCGAAGGATCAACCCGATGATCAAGAAGAAATTGCTGCTTTTGGTGGACAGATCTCTGCGTTCAGAGCGCGTTTCGATCTGATCCAATCATATCTTAACTCTAAAAAAGCGCTTTCAGTTCATCGAGCTTGGTGTTGACCAGCCAGCCATAGTAATTTTCCTGCGGCATCAAAGGCTCCTGCCCGGATGCCTTGCGCTGGGTATTTTCATTGGCAAGCGCGCGGGCGCGGGCGGTCGATCCGCCGGTATTGTACAGTGTTGCTGTCAGGCCGGGGTTTTTCGAAATATCGAAATCGGCAATCTGGCGATAATCGGTGATCGACTGCTTCAGCGTTGCCGCGATGTAAGGCAGTGTCAGATCAGGGTCCATGATGGTCTTGTAAACTGTATTGCCGTTCTCGGCATTAAGCTTCGGCAGACCCGATACGCGATTGACCATGTCCGACATCTGCAGTGCGGTCAGCGGATTGATCTGGCCGAGGCCAAAGGTCTGGCCGGCATAGAACGGCTGGAAGAACACGGCGCTGAAACGATTGTTCGGATATGTCTTGCCGCCAACCGATTTTCCGCGGAACTGCTTGTTCCAGATCGTCTCGCGGCAGCTCCACAGCGAATAGCTGTCCTTGAACTTGAGGCATTCGGAAAACTCCGGACGCTTCACGAACTGGCCGATGCTTTCGCCATTATAGCCAAAGCTCACGCCCTGGTTCACATAGGACATCGCCTTGACGTAATAGGTCTGCAATCGGTCATAGACATCGACATTGTAGGTATGTTCACCAACGATCGCACCGACGATATGGATCGGATCGATGCCATAAGCCGAAGCCGTCGACTTGATCTTCGAACGCAACGAGGCGTCCTTTTTCAGAAGATTATAAATCTTGCGATACTTGGCTTCATAGGTCGTGCTCAGCTCTTTGGTGCGCTTGGCTGAGGCGCCGGGAATGGGAGGCTGTTCTGCACTGCGGTTTCCGGGCGGAACCATAACGGCTGCATAGGCGCTCTGGCAGGAGAAAGCGATGGCAAGGCAGATGCCTGCAATACGGTTCAGTCGACTGGTCATTGCGCGGAAACGGCCCCAATATGGTAAACGATCTATAAAAGTTGCCGCAAAATAAAAAACCCCCTCGATGAAGTCGAGGGGATTTTTGTCTTTCGGGATTATGGGACCCAAGCGTGACTTTCTGGTCACGTTCCTGGATCGCATCTCAGGTTCTTTACAGAATGAAACGCGAAAGGTCCGTGTTCTTGGCCAGATCGCCGATGGTCTTGCGGACATATTCCCCATCGACCTTGAAGTCCGAACCGGCCTTGTCAGGTGCATTGTAGGAAATATCGTCCAGAACCCGTTCCATCACCGTCTGCAAGCGACGCGCGCCAATGTTTTCAACCGTCGAATTGAGATCGACCGCAATGTCAGCCAAAGCATCAATCGCGTCGTCCGTAATATCGAGCTGCACTTCTTCCGTCGCCATCAACGCAATATATTGCTTGATGAGGCTGACTTCGGTTTCAGTCAGAATCCGGCGGAAATCTTCACGCGTCAGCGCGTTCAACTCCACACGGATAGGCAGACGACCCTGAAGTTCCGGCAGCAGGTCGGATGGCTTGGAAACGTGGAACGCACCCGATGCGATGAACAGAATATGATCGGTTTTAACCGGGCCATATTTCGTTGCAACAGTGGTGCCTTCAACAAGCGGCAGCAGATCGCGCTGCACGCCTTCGCGTGAGACGCCTGCTCCCATTCCGCCTTCGCGTGCTGCAATCTTGTCGATTTCGTCGAGGAAGACGATGCCGTCATTTTCAGTCGAACGCAGAGCTTCCTGAATGAGCTGATCCTGATCGAGCAGCTTGTCAGACTCGTCATTGATCAGGATTGCATAGGATTCCTTGACCGTGGTCTTGCGCGTCTTAGTACGCCCGCCCATGGCCTTGCCGAAAATATCGCCGATATTGATCATGCCGATATTGGCACCTGGCATACCCGGAATTTCGAAATTCTGGCCTGAACCTGTATCGGCAACCTCGATCTCGATCTCCTTATCGTCTAGCTCGCCGTCACGCAGCTTCTTGCGGAAGCTTTCGCGGGTGGCAGGGCTTGCAGTCTTGCCGACAAGACCGTCAAGCACGCGCTCTTCAGCATTGATGTGTGCTTTGGCCTTCACGTCTTCGCGCTTCTTTTCACGCACCAGAGCGATCGCGGCTTCAACCAGATCGCGGATGATCTGTTCAACGTCGCGGCCGACATAGCCCACTTCGGTAAATTTGGTGGCTTCAACCTTGATGAAAGGAGCGCCTGCAAGCTTGGCGAGCCGACGGGAGATTTCCGTTTTGCCAACGCCGGTCGGTCCGATCATCAGGATGTTTTTTGGCATGACCTCTTCGCGCATCTGGCCTTCCAGCTGCTGGCGGCGCCAGCGATTGCGCAGAGCTATAGCGACGGCGCGCTTGGCGTCGTTCTGGCCGATGATGAAGCGGTCAAGTTCGGAAACGATTTCACGGGGAGAAAAATTACTCATGATTATAACCCGGTTTGCCACTGCTTGATGAACTCGAACGGATGCAGCAGCATGATCACGTTGAGCGTAAGGTTGTCGCGGATGACGATAAGCGCCAGAACTTCAAAAAAGAGCGCAGTCGCGACGGTGATTTTTGTTGGCAGTTTGGCTGCGATCAGAAAGCCGATCATGGCGAAAACACTGTCGGAAACCGAATTCACGATACTATCGCCAAAATAGTCCACCGAGGACGTATTGGCGCGATAGCGCTCGATGATGAAATTCGAGTTTTCGACCAGTTCCCAGGCGGCTTCAACGCCGACTGCCACAGCAAGTCTCAAGCCCAGCGGAGCCTTTGGCGCGATGATTGTCAGAAGCCAGTAGAACAGAAAGCCATGAATGATATGCGAGAGCGTATACCAGTCGGCTATATGCTGCGAATTCTCAGACATCAGCGAACCGGACCATAATTTTATGGTGCCGCATTCGCACATGGGAATTCGTCCGTCGATATAAAGCCAGGAGGCCTGTATAACGAGAATGGCAAGGACGATCAGAGCACCTAAGCCCCAACGATGTGTCTTGGAGGTTGAGGCTTGCGCTATTGAGCTCATTCGGCGTCGAGGCTTTCAACAAGAATGCTGTGATTGGTGTAGATGCAGATATCGGCCGCGATCTCCATCGCCTTGCGGGCGATTTCCTCAGCATCCTTATCGGTATCGATCAGTGCGCGGGCTGCGGCCAGCGCATAATTGCCGCCCGATCCGATGGCCATGACGCCATGTTCGGGTTCAAGCACGTCGCCCGTACCGGTGAGTGCCAGCGTCACCTTGCTGTCGGCAACCAGCATCATGGCTTCCAGCTTGCGCAGATAGCGGTCGGTGCGCCAGTCCTTGGCGAGTTCGACGGAGGCGCGCATCAGCTGATCCGGATATTGTTCAAGCTTGGCTTCAAGGCGCTCAAGCAGGGTGAAGGCATCAGCCGTGGCACCGGCGAAACCGGCAATGACATTGCCTTTGCCGATGCGGCGCACTTTGCGCGCATTGCCCTTCATCACGGTGTTGCCGAGCGAGACCTGCCCGTCACCGGCGATAACAACCTTGTTACCCTTGCGAACGGTGACAATGGTCGTGCCGTAAATTGTCGTGGGATTATGTTCGATCATGGATCACTCCTTTGGCGGCCGATACGTTTCCATCTGGCAAACGCATAAGCCCCTTATTTGGCTCGAAGCTCGCTTCGTCGGCTCAAGAGCTAACTGAATCGGGTTTCGTTGTGAATATTTAAGAAGGGGCTGGCAAAATGCAAATGGCTAACAGCGCATTCCAATAAGTGTGAAACGGTTTTTGGGTAAAATGCGCTGTTGGGAAAACTGCATTCCAAAAAGTGTGAAACGGTTTTTGGATGAAATGCGCGCAAACAAAAGTCAGAATGTTGGGAGCATCCCTAAAACCATTGGCAAAAGCGGCCAGCTGTTCTAGAACGCGAAAAGATTTCAACAGAGGAAATGCTATGACGGCTGAAAGCGCCCGCAAAGCAAGTATCGAACGTTCAACAAAAGAAACAAGCATTGCTGTTTCTGTGGATCTGGACGGCAACGGCAAGTTCGACATTACAACTGGTGTCGGCTTCTTCGATCATATGCTGGAGCAGCTTTCCCGACATTCGCTCATTGACATGCGCGTCATGGCCAAGGGCGATCTGCATATTGATGACCACCACACAGTCGAAGATACCGGCATTGCGCTGGGTCAGGCTGTGGCGAAAGCGCTTGGTGAGCGTCGCGGTATCGTGCGTTATGCCTCGATGGATCTCGCCATGGACGACACGCTGACGGGTGCGGCGGTCGATGTTTCGGGCCGTGCCTTTCTGGTCTGGAACGTGAATTTTACGACTGCCAAAATCGGCACCTTCGATACTGAACTGGTGCGCGAGTTCTTCCAGGCTTTTGCGATGAATGCTGGCATTACACTGCATATCAACAATCACTATGGTGCCAACAATCACCATATTGCAGAATCGATCTTCAAGGCGGTGGCCCGGGTTCTGCGCACAGCGCTCGAAACCGATCCGCGCCAGAAGGATGCAATTCCCTCGACCAAGGGGTCGCTGAAGGGATAAGTCTTTTCCCGAAAGGACGTGTCATGGCGCAATTCGTCGTTCTTGAACCAGCCGGAACTCAACGTTCCGAAAAAGCGGTTTTCGTGCGCGACGGATTCTACGCCTTAGCGCTGATCCTCCCGTTTGTCTGGCTTTTGTTGCAGCGGCTCTGGTTTGAAGCCATTGCCGTTCTCGGTGTGACGATCCTGCTGGGCGTGGCAGGTTCTGCATTGGGCATCTCCAATGCAGTGCCGCTGATCACGTTGTTGTTTTCGCTTTTTGTGGCGCTGGAAGGCGTTAACTGGAAGATCGCGAAGCTAAAGCGTCAGGGTTTCGTTGAAACAGCCGTCATTGATGCGGCTGATCTGGAGGAAGCGGAAATCCGCTACTTCTACAGTCTTAAAGAAGCGGCAGAGCCAGCGACAGAAATCAAAGACTCCCTGAAGGACACCTCTGCGCCGGAATGGGCGCAGCAGCCCCCTCGTCCCACTTATTCCTCATTTGGCTCGACGATCGGATTTGTCGGTCATCGCGGAGAAAACTGAAAATGCGTGTTGCAATTATCGACTATGGTTCCGGCAATCTTCGCTCGGCCACCAAGGCCTTTGAGCGTGCCGCCCATGAGAGCGGTGTGAAAGCTGAAATCGAACTGACAGCGGATGCCGATCGCGTGGCGAGCGCGGACCGCATCGTGCTGCCGGGCGTTGGCGCTTATGCCGATTGCCGTCGCGGCCTCCATGCGGTTTCCGGCATGGTGGAAGCACTGGAAGATGTGGTTCTGAAAAAGGCGCATCCGTTTCTTGGCATCTGCGTGGGCATGCAGTTGATGTCGGAACGCGGCCTTGAAAAAGAAGTGACCGAAGGTCTCGGCTGGATCGCAGGTGATGTGCGTGAAATGACGCCGTCCGACCTGACGCTCAAGATTCCGCAGATCGGCTGGAACAGGATTCACGTGAAACATTCGCATCCGGTGTTTGACGGTATCGCTACCGGCGAGAACGGCTTGCATGCCTATTTTGTGCATTCCTATATGTTCGACGCGAAGAACAAAGCAGAAGTGCTGGCCGTCACCGAATATGGTGGCGATGTGACCGCAACGGTTGGTCGCGACAACATGATCGGCACGCAGTTCCATCCTGAAAAGAGCCAGCTGCTTGGCCTTTCGCTTATTGCCAATTTCCTGAAATGGAAGCCTTGAAGATATGATCCTTTTTCCCGCCATCGATTTGAAAGACGGTCAATGCGTGCGCCTGAAGCTTGGCGACATGGATCAGGCGACCGTTTACAATGAAGACCCTGCAGCACAGGCCAAAGCTTTTGAGGATCAGGGCTTTGAATGGCTGCATGTGGTCGATCTCAACGGTGCTTTTGCTGGCGAAAGCGTCAACGGCAAAGCTGTTGAAGCCATTTTGAAAGCGACCAAAAATCCGGTTCAGCTTGGCGGCGGTATCCGCACGCTTGCCCATATTGAAAGCTGGCTTTCCAAGGGACTGCGCCGCGTTATTCTCGGCACCGTTGCCGTGCGCGATCCGGCGCTGGTGATCGAAGCCTGCAAGGAATTTCCGGGACAGGTTGCCGTCGGCATCGATGCCAAGGGCGGCTATGTTGCCGTTGAAGGCTGGGCCGAGGCCTCCGAGCTGGGCGTGGTGGAACTCGCGAAAAAGTTTGAAGGTGCGGGCGTCGCAGCCATTATCTATACCGACATCGACCGTGACGGTGTGCTGGCTGGTATCAACTGGGATTCCACACTTGGTCTTGCCGATAGCGTTTCGATTCCCGTGATCGCATCGGGCGGCCTCGCCTCGATGGATGACATCAAACGTCTTGCCGCACCCGATGCGCGCAAACTGGAAGGTGCGATTTCTGGCCGCGCGCTTTATGATGGTCGCATTGATCCGGCAGAAGCATTGGCTTTGTTAGCCGCGTCGCCCGCAGCCGCAGAGCGGCGAGGACGCGCATCTGAAGGAACTTCAGTATGACACTCAAAGCACGCGTGATTCCCTGCCTTGATGTTAAAGACGGCCGCGTTGTTAAGGGCGTAAACTTTGTAGATCTGATTGATGCCGGTGATCCGGTGGAAGCGGCCCGCGCCTATGATGCGGCTGGCGCAGACGAACTGTGCTTCCTCGACATCACGGCGTCTTCGGACAATCGCGAGACAATTTTCGATGTCATCGCCCGTACAGCGGAACAGTGTTTCATGCCGCTGACCGTTGGCGGTGGTGTGCGTCAGGTTTCTGATATTCGCAAGCTGTTGCTTGCCGGGGCCGACAAGGTTTCGATCAACACGGCTGCGGTCAAGAACCCGGAATTTGTTGCAGAAGCCGCCGACAAGTTTGGCGATCAGTGCATCGTTGTGGCCATCGACGCCAAGAAGGTTTCGGGAGCTGGTGAGAGCGACCGCTGGGAAATCTTTACCCATGGTGGACGCCAGACGACTGGCATTGATGCAGTGGAATTTGCGCAGAAGGTGGTGAGCCTTGGTGCAGGTGAAATCCTGCTGACCTCAATGGATCGTGATGGTACCAAGGCGGGTTATGATGTGGCCTTGACGCGCGCTGTTGCTGACAGCGTGCGCGTTCCGGTGATCGCATCGGGCGGCGTTGGCAATCTCGATCACATGGTCGACGGTATCCGCGAAGGTCATGCGACGGCAGTTCTCGCAGCATCCATCTTCCACTTTGGAACCTATACGATTGGCGAAGCCAAGCGCTATATGGCCGAGGCTGGTATCCCGATGCGGCTCGATCCGGTCCGTTGAGAATATAGCTTGTCGCGGAAAAGTGGGAACCGGTTTTCCGATAACGACATGCGCAAAAAGAGTTGAAGGAATTCCGATGGCTGAGTTCACCCTTTCCGATCTTGAACGCATCGTCGCAGAGCGTGCAAATTCGACGGATGGATCGTCTTATACTGCTAGTCTCTTTGCCAAGGGTCAGACGCGGGCCGCCAAAAAGCTTGGTGAAGAAGCCGTCGAAACGGTGATTGCCGCAGTTAGCGGTGATCGCGCGGAAGTGGTCACGGAAAGCGCCGACCTGCTTTATCACCTGCTGGTGGTTCTCAAGATTGCAGATGTGTCGCTTGATGAAGTTCTTGCAGAGTTGCAACGCCGTACAGCGCAGACTGGCCTTGAGGAAAAGGCCGGTCGTCCGAAAGCATAAATGCAAACTAATCCAAAAGCTGTTAGTGCAGAATTGGCGTTGAGGGAGAGCAGCGACAATATGTGGGAAAAAGTGGACCAGCTAACGCCGTCGCGTTACTCGCCTTACCGTTTCTTTTCGGCGGAAGAGTGGGCAGGCTTTCGCGCCGACACCCCCCTCACCCTCACCTATGAAGAAGTGAAACGGCTGCGCTCGCTGGGCGATCCGATTGATCTTGATGAGGTGCGGCGCATTTATCTGTCGCTGTCCCGCCTGCTCTATGCGCATGTGGAAGCAAGCCAGCTTCTGTTTCGTCAGCGCCAGCAATTTCTCAATATGGAAGAGCGCTTCAAGACGCCTTTCATCATTGGCATTGCAGGCTCGGTTGCAGTCGGCAAATCCACGACCGCGCGTATTCTGAAAGAACTACTCGCCCGCTGGCCTTCCAGCCCGAAGGTCGATCTGGTGACGACGGACGGTTTCCTCTACCCCAACGCGGTTCTGCGTGATCAGAACATGATGGAGCGCAAGGGCTTTCCGGAAAGCTATGATGTGGGCGCGGTCTTACGTTTCCTGTCAGCGATCAAGGCCGGCATGAGCCATGTGCGCGCGCCGCTCTATTCGCATCTGAGCTATGACGTGCTGCCTGGCGAATATCAGATTGTCGACAAGCCCGACATTCTGATCTTTGAAGGCATCAATGTGCTTCAGGTCCGCGATCTGCCGGAAGACGGAAAGATGGTGCCTTTCGTGTCCGACTTCTTCGACTTCTCGATCTATATCGATGCGGAATCGGAACTGATCCACAAATGGTATATCGACCGCTTCATGCGTTTGCGTGAGACGGCTTTCGTCAATCCGCAGTCGTTCTTCCACCGCTATTCGCAGCTTTCAGAAGAAGCCGCGCGTTCCATCGGCGAAGGCCTCTGGAACAATATCAACATGAAGAACCTGCGCGAAAACATTCTTCCCACCCGCCCCCGCGCCGATATTATCCTGCGCAAAGGCAGCGATCATCTGATCGAAGAAGTGGCACTCAGAAAGATTTAAATCTCAGGAAACCAGAATGCCGCAAGTGCTGGAAATGTATCAGGTGGACGCGTTCACCAAACGTGTCTTCGCCGGAAACCCTGCGGCAGTTCTGATCCTGAAAGACTGGCTGAGCGATGCGACCATGCAGGCAATCGCTGCGGAAAACAATCTCGCTGAAACAGCTTTTGCGTGCCCTGCAGAGGATGGCTGGAAGCTCAGATGGTTTACACCGACGCTTGAGGTCGATTTCTGCGGCCATGCCACTCTGGCAACGGCGCATGTTCTGGCTTGGCACCACAAGATTGATGGTGAGCTGCATTTTCACACCCGCATAGGCAAGATCAGTGTTTCGCGCGCGGGCGACGATTATGTGCTTGATGTTCCGTCTATTGCTCCCGACCAGCTTTCCGAGCTGCCCCAGTTCATCGCACCACTGTTTGAGAATGAGAGCGGAGCCACGTTCTTCAGAAATTTCGAGAACATTTATGTGCAGCTTGAGGATGAGGCTGCGGTCAGGGCTTTCGTGCCTGATCATATCCAGATTGAAAAACTGGGATCAGTCGGCCTGGTGATTACCGCGCGAGGATCGTCGCACGACTTCGTTTCGCGTTATTTTGCGGCGGGATCGGGTATCCCGGAAGATCCGGTTACAGGATCTATCCATGCGACGCTTGTACCCTATTGGGCTCAAAAGATCGGGAAAAACAAACTGTCCGCCTATCAGGCTTCGGCCCGTGGTGGACATTTGGGATGTGAGCTGAAAGGCGACCGTGTTTTGCTCACCGGCAACGCCGTAACATTCATGAAAGCCGAGATTTATATCCCGTAAAGAATAAGGGCGCCGATTAGTTCGGCGCCCTGATCGCTTTGGATCGTTTTTGCAATCAAGCAAGCGGCGGAATGCGCAGCACCTGACCCGGATAGATTTTGTCCGGATGCGTCAGCATCGGCTTGTTGGCTTCAAAGATGATGTCGTTCTTTGCGCCCTTGCCTTTGCCATATTGAGCTTCGGCGATTTTCCACAGATTGTCGCCCTTCTTGACCGTGTAGAATACAGGTTCGGCACCGGTCGTCCCGGCTCCATCGACTTTCAGTTCCGAGGCTTCCACCTTGGAAACACCAAGCGAGTTGCCGACAGCGATAATAGCTTTTTCAAAAGCCGACTGATCCTTCACATTGCCGGTCAGGACGGCCTTGTCGCCCTGCACGCTCACCTGCACGCCATCGGTGCCGAGATTATGCGAGTCGAGTTCCTTCTTCAGATCATCGGCTTTGGGTTCATTTTCACCGAAACCAAGCTTGGTTCCGACCGACTTCACGAAATCGAAAATTCCCATGGGGCAAATCTCCCTGTTGTTGCTAAACTATTGATGCGTCGTATCAAATATCAGAACCAGAGATGAGCTAGCGCTTCTTGCAGCCAATCAATAGGCTACAAAGTACAGCTCGACGAAAATTGGTCAAGACAGGATTTTCCGGAAATTGCTCAATAAGTTCTGGCACTTAATTAGCATACTCCTTCGATAAGGCCCGCTTAACGACCAAGATTGGTGCGGGCGAGTTCGACGATTTCATCACCACGACCGCTGATGATGGCTTTGAGCATATAAAGGCTGAAGCCCTTCGCCTGCTCGGCCTTGATCTTGGGCGGCATTACCAGTTCCTGTTTGGCTGTCACCACATCGACCAGAACCGGACCATCATGAGCAAAAGCCTGCTTTAATGCCTCCGGCAGATCAGCGGATTCCTCTACGCGAAAACCTTTGATGCCGATGGCTTCCGCCATGGCTGCAAAATTCGGGTTTTCGAGGTCGGTTCCAGAGGTCAGATAGCCGCCCGCTTTCATTTCCATCGCCACAAAGCCAAGTGAGCCATTGTTATAAACAATGATCTTGGCGGGCAGATTGAGCTGCTTCAACGACAGGAAATCGCCCATCATCATGGTGAAACCGCCATCGCCGGAGAGTGAAACGACCTGTCGTTCCGGCGCTGCAGCCTTTGCGCCCAGCGCCTGAAGCATGGCATTGGCCATTGAGCCATGATTGAAAGAACCGAGCAGGCGACGCTTGCCATTCATGGTGAGGTAGCGTGCAGCCCAGACGGTAGGCGTGCCGACATCGGCGGTGAATATCGCATCTTCATCCGCAATCTCATTGACGAGGCGGGTGAGATATTGCGGGTGGATCGGCTGGCCTGGTTTTGATGGTTCTGCCAGATCATCCAATGCCTCGCGCGCTTTCGTGTAATGTGTCTTTGCAGCATCGAGGAATTTTGTGCTGCGACCAGATTTGAGCTTCGGCAAAAGGGCTGCGACTGTTTCCGACACATCGCCCGTCACGCCCAATGTGAGCGGCGCACGGCGTCCGAGCTGTGAAGGATCATTGTCGATCTGAACGATCTTTGCCTTGTCGGGATAGAAGTTGCGATAAGGGAAACTCGTGCCAAGCATCAGCAGCGTGTCGCAGTTGAGCATGGCGTGATAGCCGGATGAAAAGCCGATCAGGCCGGTCATGCCAACATCAAAGGGATTGTCCCATTCGACATGTTCCTTGCCGCGCAGTGCATGAACCACAGGCGCCTCAAGCTGTTCAGCCAATGAAACGACAGCATCATGGGCGCCAGCGCAGCCGCTGCCTGCCAGAATGGTGATCTTCTCAGAACCGTTGAGAATATCTGCGAGCTTTGCGACATCCTGATCAGACGGAACCATGCGTGGAGGCGAGATCGGCGTCCAGGTCTGCTTTGCCCCTTCAGGTGCCTGCTTGAGCGCAACATCACCCGGAATGACGATCACGGCCACGCCACGCTTACCGATGGCCGCGCGCATTGCGCGGTTCAGCACTTCGGGCATTTGTGCAGGGTTGGAAACCAGCTCAACAAAATGGCTGCATTCGCGGAACAGTTCCTGCGGATGGGTTTCCTGAAAATAGTCGAGACCGATTTCGGATGAAGGAATATGGGCTGCAATCGCCAGCACAGGTTCGCGGTTGCGGTGACAATCAAAAAGCCCGTTGATGAGGTGCAGATTGCCAGGCCCACAGCTGCCAGCACAAACGGCCAATTCGCCGGTGACAGCCGCTTCTGCCCCAGCGGCGAAGGCTGCGGTTTCCTCATGGCGAACATGCATCCAGTCGATCTTGCCAAGTCTTCTGAGGCTGTCATTCAGTCCGTTGAGGCTATCGCCCGTAACGCCCCAGATACGTTTAACACCTGCTTCGGCCAAGGTTTTAGCCAGAAGATCCGCAACAGTCATGCCCATGATTTCACCCTTTTCACAATCCTGAAGATCCAGTTAGGACTGAAGATCAAGTTAGGGCGCCGGGCGGATGTGGGAAGCCGTCAAACGGCATCAATCGATGCCGTTTGAATTGCAAAAGTTATTATGTGCAACTCTCGATGAAACGAGCGAGATAAGCATCAAATTCAGCTGGCGTTTCGCGAAATGGCGCATGTCCTGCATCGTCGATAACGTGGGTTTTGCCTTCCCAAAGATTACCGAATTTTACCTTGGAGACGAAGTCGAGTTCGACGAAAGGTTCATCGCGCCCATTGACGACTGCAATGGGAAGCTTTGCTTGAGCGACGATGTCGCGCTGGTTGCCGCCGGTGCCAGCGGCAAATTTTTCAAACATGATGCGGCGTGCGCGGCCGTCGGTACGGGCAACAATATCGAGAAGCGATGCCTCGAATGGTTCACCACAGGTGCTGCGTGCGTAAGAATCCACGTCGCGCTCGGAAAAGACTTCCTGTCCGGCAAGCGCCATGTCTGGCCCGCTCTTGAACCCCTGCCCCACTTCCTCGCGCGCTACGGGTGGCGTTCCGGTAATCATAAGGCCACGCATTTCAGGATAACGGGCAATCATCTCGATACCGATATGGCCACCGAGCGACCAGCCGAAAACGACAGCATCGGCAATGCCGAGCTGTTGCATGACTTCCGTCATCGCATCCGCATAGCCTTCCATCGAATAGCTGCGATCGGGATCAATCGCATCGGAAGATTTGCCATGGCCCGGAAGATCAGGTGCTATCACGCGCCATTTTTTGCCGATCTCGCCTTCGAGCTGTGGTGCGAAAATTGCGCCCGAACTTGAATTGCCATGGATCATCAGAAGGGGAGCGCCCTCGCCTTCGCTTTCACGCACAGCAATGCGGCCATGGCTGGTTTCAAGCTCGTGATAATTGATTGTCATGTTGTCTGTTCCCAAAATGCGAATGGTATATTTGTTTTTACGCGCATCCCGAAAACCGGTTCCCACTTTTCGGGATGCGCTTAATCGTAAGAAACCTTGCCGCGGCCCTTCTTGATGTCCGAGCGTCCGGATTTAGCCTTGAGACGGCGTTCAATCGAGCCTTTTGTAGGCTTTGTTTTCCTGCGCGGTGGCGGTGGCGGAACTGCTGCCTCCTGGATCAGCGCAATCATCCGCTCGCGGGCGTCTTCGCGATTGCGCTCTTGTGTGCGGAAGCGATTGGCCTCGATCAGTATGTCACCGTCCTTGGTGCCTTTCTGACCGGCAAGCTTGAAAAGACGGGAAAGTACATCTTCAGGCAGGCCGGAGCGTGCCGCATGAAAGCGCAGCTGCACGGCGGTCGAAACCTTATTGACGTTCTGACCACCGGGACCAGACGAGCGGATAAAGCTCTCCTCCAGATCGTCCTCGTGGATCGTCAGGCGGTTGGTGATACGGATGATAGAGCGGCTTTCTTCCATGAGGACGAGTGATACACCGCTTTGTATCTATTGCAAAAAAGAAAAACCCGGCCTTTCAGCCGGGCTTCCCCTCCTCCTCAGGATTTCAATTTTGCTTATTCAGCAGCAATTTGCGTTGCTGGCGCTGCATCGCGTACATCATGATCGACATGGCTTTCGAATTTTTCGAAATTGTTCACGAACATATCGACAAGTTTTTGCGCCTGTGCGTCGTAAGCTGCCTTGTCAGCCCAGGTCGAACGCGGATCGAGAATGGACGTATCCACGCCCGGCACTTCAACCGGCACGGCGAAGCCGAAATTCGGATCAGTACGGAATTCCGCATTATTGAGCGAACCGTCGAGCGCTGCTGCAAGAAGCGCACGGGTAGCCTTGATCGGCATACGCTTGCCGGTGCCATAAGCGCCGCCGGTCCAGCCGGTGTTGACCAGCCAGCAATCGACCTTGTGCTCAGCAATTAGCTTGCGCAGCAGGTTGCCGTATTCCGATGGATGACGCGGCATGAATGGCGCACCAAAGCAGGTCGAGAAAGTTGCTTCAGGCTCGGTCACGCCCTTTTCCGTACCGGCAACCTTGGCGGTATAGCCAGACAGGAAGTGATACATGGCTTGAGCAGGCGTGAGCTTGGCGATCGGAGGCATGACGCCGAAGGCATCAGCGGTAAGCATGATGATGTTCTTTGGCTGACCGCCCTTGCCCGTCGATGATGCATTCGGGATGAAGTCGAGCGGATAGGCGCAGCGGGTGTTTTCGGTCAGCGAGACGTCATCGAAATCCGGCTGGCGGTTTGCGTCCAGCACGACATTTTCCAGCACAGTGCCGAAGCGCTGCGTGGTTGCGTAGATTTCCGGCTCGGCTTCTGCCGAAAGACGAATGGTCTTTGCATAGCAGCCGCCTTCGAAATTGAAGACGCCATCTTCGCCCCAGCCGTGCTCGTCATCGCCGATCAGCGTGCGGGTCGGATCAGCCGAAAGCGTGGTCTTGCCAGTGCCGGACAGACCGAAGAAGACAGCCGTGTCGCCGTTCGGGCCTTCATTGGCAGAGCAATGCATTGGCATGACGCCCTTGGCAGGCAGAAGATAGTTGAGCGCGGTGAAGACCGACTTCTTCATTTCACCAGCATAGGAAGTGCCGCCGATCAGCACGATCTTGCGGGTAAGATCGACCGCGATCACCGTTTCGGTGCGCACGCCATAGCGCGCAGGATCGGCCTTGAAGGAAGGCAGATCGATAATGGTCATTTCAGGCACGTAAGAAGCAAGCGCTGCTTCTTCAGGACGGATCAGCAAGTTGCGGATGAACAGCGAGTGCCATGCATATTCAGTGACAACACGCGCGTTGATCTTATTGTCTTCGTCAGCGCCGCCGATGAGATCCTGTACGAAAAGCTCCTTGCCCTTCGCATGTTCGATGAAATCGGCATAGAGAAGCTCGAAAGCCTCAGGCGTCATTGGCTTGTTGTTGTCCCACCAGACCTGATCTTCGGTGTTTGCATCGCGAACCACGAATTTGTCTTTTGGCGAACGGCCAGTGTGCTGGCCCGTTCTAGCAACAAGGGCTCCTTGTGCTGAAAGCTCTGCTTCGCCACGGCGAATAGTCTCTTCATAAAGCCGGGCCGGTCCAAAATTATAAAAGACTGCGGACAGTTCCTTCAATCCTGAAGTGGCAATGGAAGCGGCAGTATTGTGAATGCCGATCTCTTTCATGGTCTCTCCGCCATCTGGTTCTAAAGTTTGTTGGCCCGGTTCATTTTAATCCGGGATGGCAGTCAGAAACAGATTAATTAAATCAAATCAAATATTTAATCGATTTAAAAAAATTGAAACTTTTTTAAATCGTTTAATCTTCACGTTATCGGGTGTATTTTTGATGAAGAACAATTGTCGATTGCATTAACCAAGGAAAAGGAATCGCAGCAGGGCATGGATGGTTAGTTGAGCGGCTGCCACATTTTGTACCTAATTTGTACTGCACAAGCGGCATGACTATTATACTATTGATTTGTCAGGCAGCTGGAACCACTTCTTAGGTGAACTGACAAAGAGAATTTGCAGACGAGACGCCAGAAGGCGTTCGGTTATTTCTGCCGCTGCCGTGATCGGGGCGGTTTAAAAAGGAGAAGGTCCGCATGAAGGAAGCTTCGGCAACGCAGACAATTGCGCTGGTCGACGATGACCGCAACATTCTGACCTCCGTTTCCATTGCTCTGGAGTCGGAAGGCTATCGCGTGGAGACCTATACCGATGGGGCTTCCGCTTTGGATGGCCTGATGGCGCGTCCACCGAACCTTGCAATCTTTGATATCAAGATGCCGCGCATGGATGGTATGGAACTTCTGCGCCGCCTGCGCCAGAAGTCTGATCTTCCGGTCATCTTCCTGACGTCCAAGGACGACGAAATTGATGAATTGTTCGGCCTCAAGATGGGAGCTGACGATTTCATCACCAAGCCGTTCTCGCAGCGTCTTCTGGTCGAGCGTGTGAAGGCCGTGCTGCGCCGTGTTGCAGCGCGTGATGGCACCGCAAAGCCGACCGGCCAGCAGGCCAAATCGCTGGAACGTGGACAGCTGGTCATGGATCAGGAACGCCACACCTGCACCTGGAAAGGTGAGCCGGTAACGCTTACTGTGACCGAATTCCTCATCCTTCATTCGCTTGCACAGCGCCCCGGTGTTGTGAAAAGCCGTGACGCGCTGATGGATGCGGCTTATGATGAGCAGGTCTATGTGGATGACCGTACCATCGACAGCCACATCAAGCGCCTTCGCAAGAAGTTCAAATCGACCGATGACGATTTTGAGATGATCGAAACGCTCTATGGCGTCGGTTACCGCTTCCGCGAAGCGTAATATGAAGTTATGAGAGCGCCGGGCCATTAGAGGCCCGGAGGCTTATTAGAGCATTTCCAGCAAAAGTGCGAAGCGGTTTTGCGTCGGATAATGCGATAAAAACAAAGAGATCGAGCATTCCCCATGATTCATTCTGAATAGGAAATGCTCTAAGAAAGTAAGATTGAAGCGACATGGTCGCCGAAACCCGGAAAGACAGTGCCGTTACCATGAGAGAACGTAGGGCGCGGCGGCAACGTTCGCTTTTCCTGCGTCGTCTTTTTGCGCCCTTCAGCCGGTTTCTGGGTCAGTTTCTCTTCTCAAGCCTGACGCGCCGTATTCTCTTCCTCAATCTTGCAGCCCTTGCCGTGCTTGTTTCCGGCATTCTTTATATGAACCAGTTCCGCGAGGGGCTGATCGACGCCAAGATCGAAAGCTTGCTCACGCAAGGCAAGATCATTGCGGCAGCTATATCTTCATCCGCAACGGTTGATACCAATTCGCTGATGATCGACCCGGAAAAGCTTCTGGAGCTTCAAGCGGGACAAAGCATTACGCCCTCGCCCGATTCTCCGGATAACTGGGAATTCCCGATTAATCCGGAAAAAGTTTCCCCGATGCTGCGCCAGCTGATTTCACCGACCAGTACGCGCGCCCGCATTTACGATCATTACGCCAACCTTCTGCTGGATTCCCGCTCGCTCTATGCCCCGGCTTTCGCGTCTGGCGGTCCGGTTTTCCGTTATGATCTGCCAGCAATTGAAGAAGATGAACCGAGCGCCTGGGAGCGCTTTACCGGTTGGTTCTCACGTCTGTTTTATGGCGGCGGTCTGCCGCTTTATCAGGAACAGCCAGGCGGTAATGGTCTTGCTTATCAGGAAATCGTTCGTGCGCTGACCGGCTCTCCGCAAACAGCACAGCGGCGTAACCAGCAGGGCGAATTGGTCGTTTCGGTGGCAGTGCCCATCCAGCAGTCACGCGCTATTCTGGGCGTCCTTTTGCTTTCGACCGAAGGTGACGATATCGACAAGATCGTGCAGGGCGAACGCATGGCCGTTTTCCGGGTCTTTGGCGTTGTGGCCGCGGTCATGGTTATCCTGTCGCTGTTTTTGGCGTCGACGATTGCAAGCCCATTGCGGAAGCTGGCGGCTGCCGCCGACCGTGTGCGTCTTGGTGTTAAGAGCCGTGAGGAAATTCCGGATTTCTCCGAACGTCAGGACGAAGTGGGGCATCTTTCGACCTCTATCCGCGCAATGACCGACGCGCTTTATACGCGCATCGAGGCGATTGAGAGTTTCGCAGCTGATGTGAGCCACGAGCTGAAAAACCCCCTCACCTCGCTGCGCAGTGCCGTTGAAACGCTGCCGCTCGCCAAGAACGATGATTCGCGCAAACGCCTGCTGGATGTGATCCAGCATGATGTGCGCCGCCTGGATCGCCTGATTACCGATATTTCTGATGCCTCGCGTCTGGATGCAGAGCTCGCGCGCGAACATTCCGACCGCGTCGATATGAAGACGCTGCTCAACAGTCTGGTCAATGCTGCGCGCGAAGTTCGTCGCAACAAGGTTGGTACAGAGATTGTATTCAATACGGGCAAGTTCCCGGCGGGCAAGAAGGGCTTCTTCGTTGCCGGTCACGATCTGCGTCTGGGACAAGTCATCAGCAACCTGATCGAAAATGCGCGTTCTTTCGTGCCGGAAGATACGGGCCGCATTGAAGTTACCCTGACTGGTGAAGGTGGCCGTTTGCGTGTTCTGGTCGAAGATAACGGCCCCGGTATTCCGATTGAAAATATCGAGCGTATTTTCGAGCGCTTCTATACTGATCGCCCCGCATCGGAAGCTTTCGGCCAGAATTCGGGTCTTGGGCTGTCGATCAGCCGCCAGATCATTGAAGCTCATGGTGGTACGCTGACAGCAGAAAATATCATTGATGCGGATGATCCGGATCAGATGAAGGGCGCCCGCTTCATCGTCGATCTTCCGGCTAGCGCGTAATTTCGACATGACACCCGAACAGGAAAAAAGCGGTCTCCATGCAACAACTGTTCAGTTGCAGGGACGCGGTGTCATGCTGATGGGAAAATCCGGTGCCGGAAAGACAGAACTCGCCCTCACCCTGATTGAGCGCGCCAAGATGCGCGGCGATCAGGCTTGTCTTGTTGCCGATGATCGCACGCTTCTGCATGTCGAGGGTGAAAGACTTGTCGCGAGTGTTCCCGATGCGCTCGCCGGAGGGGTTGAGATTCGCGGTGCAGGTCTGTTCACTGTTGCTTATGTGAAACAGACGCCGCTTGATCTTGTGGTCATGCTGGTTGGACGCGATGAAGCCGAGCGTTATCCCAGCGGCGAAAAATGGCAGTTTGACGATATCGAGGTGCCGCGCCTCTTACTGCCTGCGCTGTCGTCAAATGGCGATTCCAACGCGCTTTCCCGGGCTATAGAGGCCAGTCTCTTCTACAAGACTTGGCCGTGACAATTCGAATGATTATATAATTCATAAGAATCCAAAAGACGTGCCTAACGCTGCGGCATTTTGCTTTTTTCAAGGCAGAGCTGAAATTTTTCACTTGATATCAAGATTTGCCCTGCCAAGATGCACAACTCGTCGGCTAGAGGCCGGCAGGGTTTTTGTGCCATCTGCGCCTTTGGCGGGTTCAAGCGGCGGGTACACGACAGGAGCTTTTAAAGTATGATCGGACTCGTGCTTGTTACGCACGGAAGGCTGGCCGAAGAGTTTCTCCATGCGGTTGAGCATGTGGTTGGCCCGCAAGACAATTTCGAGACCGTATGTATCGGTGCCGAAGATGACATGGAACAGCGTCGTCGCGATATTGTCGATGCCGTTGATCGTGCCGATAATGGCAGAGGTGTCATCGTTCTGACGGATATGTTCGGCGGCACACCGTCGAATCTGGCTATTTCGGTGATGGAAGAAGGCAAGATCGAGGTGATCGCTGGTGTGAACCTGCCGATGCTCATCAAGCTTTCAAGTGTTCGTATTGGTGGAGACATCAAGACGGCACTGCGCGAAGCGCAGGATGCGGGGCGTAAGTACATCAATGTTGCAAGTCAGGTTCTGACAGGAAAGTAGTCCATGCATCCAACCGTAGCCGTTACCGGCGAATACGATGCCGATAGCGCCTTGTCCCGGTCTTTCGAGATCGTCAACAAGCGCGGTCTTCACGCCCGCGCATCGGCCAAATTTGTGCAGCTCGTCGACGGTTACAACGCTCATGTCCGCGTTAGCAAGGACGGAATGACTGTTGGCGGCACGTCGATCATGGGTTTGATGATGCTGGCAGCCTCCCCGGGCTGTTGCATCGACGTTCGCGCATCAGGCGAACAGGCTGACGCCGTGCTCGATGCGCTTCAGACACTTATTGCCGATAAGTTCGGTGAGGAATGCTGAGGCTCCAGCCGTTCCGCTGCTTCTCAATCAATTGATATAGACACATAAAGATTTCTTTATGTTGCGTTGTGCTGTGCGTGCTGATCTGCTAATCAGAACGCCAGCCGAAGCCCTTTCGCATCCTTTTGGGCTTCTAAACAAATTTGATTGGAGCAGATGATGACCGCAAGTCAGGATTTTGTCGTCAAGGATCTCGGTCTTGCCGATTGGGGCCGCAAGGAACTCGATATTGCTGAAACCGAAATGCCGGGCCTGATGGCCGCGCGCGAAGAATTCGGCAAGTCGCAGCCGCTCAAGGGCGCGCGCATCTCCGGTTCGCTGCATATGACGATCCAGACCGCCGTGCTGATCGAAACACTGAAGGCGCTCGGCGCCGATGTGCGCTGGGCTTCCTGCAATATTTTCTCGACGCAGGATCATGCAGCGGCAGCGATTGCAGCCACCGGCACGCCGGTTTTCGCCATCAAGGGCGAAACGCTTGAAGAATATTGGACCTATACCGACAAGATCTTCCAGTGGACGGATGGCGAACCATCCAACATGATCCTCGATGATGGTGGCGATGCTACCATGTATATCCTGATCGGCGCGCGCGCAGAGGCTGGCGAAGATGTTCTTTCCAAGCCTGAAAGCGAAGAAGAAGAAGTTCTGTTCGCGCAGATCAAGAAGCGTATGGCTGAAACGCCTGGCTTCTTCACACGTCAGCGCGATGCGATCAAAGGTGTGACCGAAGAAACCACCACGGGCGTCAATCGTCTTTACCAGCTGCAGAAGAAGGGCCTCCTGCCCTTCCCGGCAATCAACGTCAATGACAGCGTCACCAAGTCGAAGTTCGACAACAAGTATGGCTGCAAGGAATCGCTGGTTGACGGCATCCGTCGCGGTACAGACGTCATGATGGCTGGCAAGGTTGCTGTCGTTTGTGGCTATGGCGACGTTGGCAAAGGCTCGGCTGCATCGCTCGCTGGTGCCGGTGCCCGCGTGAAGGTCACGGAAGTTGATCCTATCTGCGCGCTTCAGGCTGCAATGGACGGTTTTGAAGTCGTAACACTCGATGACGCAGCTTCGACCGCTGATATCGTGATCTCGACGACCGGCAATAAGGACGTCATCACGCTCGATCATATGCGCAAGCTGAAGGATATGGCCATCGTCGGCAATATCGGTCACTTCGACAATGAAATTCAGGTTGCAGGACTGCGTAACCTGAAATGGACCAACGTGAAGCCACAGGTCGATCTGGTTGAATTCCCGGATGGCAAGCGCATCATCCTTCTCTCGGAAGGCCGCCTGCTCAACCTCGGCAACGCAACCGGCCATCCAAGCTTCGTTATGTCGGCTTCCTTCACCAATCAGGTTCTGGGCCAGATCGAACTCTTCACGCGTACCGACGCGTATAAGAATGAAGTCTATGTCCTGCCAAAGCACCTCGATGAGAAGGTTGCACGCCTGCATCTCGACAAGCTCGGCGCCAAGCTGACTGTGCTTTCTGAGGAACAGGCCGCATATATCGGCGTAACGCCGCAGGGCCCATTCAAGTCGGAACACTACAGGTATTAATTACCCGTTAACCATACTGCTACATCTTGTAGGTCGGGCATCTTTACGTTGCCCGGCCTTTATTTTTGCGTGCAACACGCTTCACGCGGATTCACGGTGAGGGTATTGTGAAGACGAATCAATGTGTTTTGACGGGTGTTTGCGTTGGGCGTTTTTTGCCGGTTCAGGCGAAAGACGGGCGACCTATTCATCCTCGAAACATGTCTGGCTTTCAGCATTGTGGCGATGCGAGAGAGCTGGAATGAAGAATTTTGAAATACGGGAGTCCTCTTTTTGAGAATGCTTCCGGGCGGCGGAGACAAGGGAAATATGCCAGAGACCGGCTCAACGGGGAGCTTGCGGAGCAAATCCGCATACAGCGCAGGCAGGCACCTGAAAGCATCGCTTTCATTGGCTGCAAGCCCTCTCAAACGGGTTGTTCTCAAGGCTTCAGTTTCCTTTGCCGCACTTGTTGCGGCTGTTCCGGCATTTGCACAAGGCGCTGAAAATTCGGCACGTATCGAATTGCCTTTCGGTGGCAGCGTTGGTGCTTTTGAAGTCATCCAGTTTTCGATGTTTTTGGGCGCCATGGGCGCAGCCCTGCTCTCGGCTGGCTGGCTTATCCGCGACCGCTCAAAAATTGCGCATCAGAACAATGATTTGCGCTCGCGCCTCTCGGATATGAATCTGACCGCGCAGCGCAATGAAGCGTTGCTTAATCTCAAAGATCAGCGTGCAGTTGTCTGGGATGCCCATGGCGCGCGTGCCGATGTGGTCGGGCAACTGCCGTTTGATAGCGGCGCGCCACAGGATCGCTCGCATTTCCTCGCTTTTGGTCGCTGGCTGCGTCCGCAATCGGTTGCCGAGCTTGAACGCGCGGTTTCTGCGCTGCGTGAGCAGGCCCATGCTTTCGATCTGACGGTCGAAACCAGCAATGGCACCCTGCTCGACGTCTATGGCCGCACTTCGGGTAGCTTTGCTATCGTGCGTTTCCTTGGTCTTCAGGGCGTGCAGGCCGAGCGTGCAGCGCTTCAGGCACAGAACCGCGAGCTATCAGAAAAACTGGCTTTGTTGCGTCATCTGCTCGACCGTCTTGAACAGCCGGTCTGGGTGCGTGGCACCGACGGGCGTATGGAATGGGTCAATGCCGCCTATGCGCGGGCTGTGGATGCTGTAGACGGCACACAGGCAACGTCCGAGCGTCGCGAGCTTTTTGGCGCGCAGGCCCGTCAACGTCTGGAACGTGATCGGTTTGCAGAGCCTGATCTATATGAAAAACTGCCTGCCGTCGTGCGTGGCGACCGCCGCATTTTCGATGTGACGGATGTGAGTGCGGAGGCAGGTTCTGCCGGTCTGGGCTTTGATCTCAGTGAAGTCGAGCAGATCCGCGAAGAATTAAGTCGTACATTGAAGAGCCATGCTGAGACGCTCGATCAGCTTTCAACCGCTGTGGCGATCTTCGATCCGGATATGAAGCTGCAATTCTTCAATCAGGCTTTCGTTTCGCTCTGGTCGCTCGATACGGCCTGGCTTGAGACACATCCGAGCAATACGCTGCTGTTTGATCGTCTGCGCTCGGAAGGCAAGCTGCCGGAACAGCCGGAATGGCGCAAATGGAAGGATTCCATGCTTGCGGCCTACCGCGCTGTCGAGCCGGAGGAACATATGTGGCATCTGCCGGATACCCGTATCCTGCGCGTGGTTGCCAATCCGCATCCGCAAGGCGGCGTGACGTGGTTCTTCGAGAACATGACCGAGAAGTTCGAGCTTGAAGGTCGTTACAACACGCTGATCAAGGTGCAGGGCGAAACGCTCGACCATCTTGGAGAAGCCGTCGCCGTGTTCGGCTCCGATGGCCGTTTGCGCCTGTCCAATCCGTCTTTTGCCGACCTCTGGTCGCTGCCTGCAGCCATCACCGTTGAAGGCACGCATATCTCAACCATTTCCAAGCTCTGCGGCCAGCGTGGCGGCGATGGCATCTGGGACGATTTCGTTTCCTCTGTCACCGGCTTCCTGGATGAGCGCAACGGGCGCATGGGGCAGGTTGAACTTGATGACGGTGTGATCCTTTCCTATGCGGTGGTGCCACTGCCGAAAGGTCAGACGATGCTCACCTTCATCGATGTCACCGATACGGTGCGCGTTGAACGGGCGCTCAAGGAAAAGAATGAAGCTCTGTCACTTGCCGATCAGATCAAGAACGACTTCGTGCAGCATGTGTCCTACGAGCTGCGTTCGCCGCTGACAAACATCATCGGCTTTACCGAATTGCTACAGACACCGGCCTTTGGCTCGCTCAATGAGCGCCAGCTGGAATATCTGGATCACATCGGCACATCGTCTGCTGTACTTCTAACCATCGTCAACGACATTCTCGATCTGGCAACGGTCGATGCAGGCATCATGCAGCTCGATATCGATGATGTCGCGGTCATGGATGAAATCTCGGCTGCGGCAAAGCGTGTGAGTGAGCGTCTGCAGGAGCATGACATCGCGCTCAATGTCGATATTGCCGATGACGTGGAAACCTTCAGAGCCGACGCCAATCGCGTGCGTCAGGTGCTGTTCAATCTCCTGTCCAACGCCTCCAATTATGCACCGGAAGGTTCCACTGTTTCGCTGCAGGTTGTCCGCGAAGGCACGGATATCCTGTTTGCCGTGCATGATGACGGTCCGGGGATGCCGGGCGATGTGCTTGACACGGTGTTCAAGCGTTTTCAAGCCTATCAGAACGGTGGTCGCAGACGCGGGGTAGGCCTCGGACTTTCCATCGTGAAGAGCTTTGTCGAACTGCATGGCGGTCGCGTGGAAATTGAAACCGGCGCAGATATCGGAACAACCGTTATTTGTCGCTTCCCGGCGGAAGCGCGCAGCTTCCGTGTTGCCGCCGAATAAGGTAAACGGGGCTTTATGAGCACCCCAATCAGTAGCCCGATAACCCGTCTTGAATTGTTCCTGCCCGATGAGGCTGCGACCAAACGCTTTGGCGAGGATTTCGCCTTGGCGCTGGTAAAAGGCGATCTCGTTACTTTATCGGGCGATCTTGGCGCCGGTAAATCCTCGCTCGCACGCGCCGTCATTCGCGCGATTGCCGATGATGAGGGGCTTGAGGTGCCAAGCCCGACATTCACGCTGGTGCAGAGCTATGAGGCGCTGCGCTTGCCCGTCGCTCACGCTGATCTTTACCGGATTTCGCATGGCGAAGAGCTGGATGAGCTGGGACTTGTCGAGTTTCTCGAAGATGGTGTTGTGCTGTCCGAATGGCCGGAACAGGCGGAAGGTTTTCTGCCAGAGCCGAGCTTTGCCGTCACATTAACCCACGAAGGGGCAGGGCGGCGCATCGCAATTAGCGGGACAGACGCTGCGATTTCGCGTCTTGAGCGCACGCTGAAAATCCGCAATTTCCTGGAAAAAAACGACCGGGCAGGGGCCACGCGCCGCTATTTGCAGGGCGATGCTTCACCGCGCAAATATGAGATTATCGACAGTGCGCACGGCGTTGAAGTCCTGATGAATGCGCCTGCGATGCCCTACGATCCGCCATTGCGCAACGGCAAGTCCTATCGCCAGCTTGCGCATATTGCAGAGAATATTCAGGCTTTCGTGGCCATTGATGATCTGCTTGCGAAAAATGGCCTGCGCGTGCCGCAAATGCGCGCTATTGATATTGATGCAGGACTGCTGATCCTCGAAAATCTCGGGCTTGAGGGCATCAGGGCTCCATCGGGTGAGCCTGTGGCTGAACGCTATGAAGCGGCTGGACGGTTTCTTGCGCATCTTCATGGGGTTCAGTGGCCGGACCATGCACCTGTTGCAGGCTATCCAGATCACATTATTGCACCTTTTGATCGTGATGCGATGATCATGGAAGTGAGCCTTGTCGGGCAATGGTATGCGCCGCGCATGATGGGCCGCAAGCTGACTGATGCAGAAGCGCAGGCTTATGAAGGGGCATGGGACAAAGTTCTCGATGCTATTGCTGATTGTGAGAAAAGCCTGCTGCTGCGCGATTATCATTCGCCAAACCTGTTCTGGTTTGAGGATGCGCAAAGCGCAAACAAGATTGGCACAATCGACTTTCAGGACGCGATGATCGGCCCTGCAGCCTATGATGTCGCGTCGCTGGCACTTGATGCTCGCGTGACAATTACGCCGGAGCTCGAAAAGGCAGTGGTGGATGCTTATTGCGATGAACGCCGCAAGCTTGGCCATGTGTTTGACGAAGCAGCTTTCCGCATGGCCTATGCCGCCATGGGTGCGCAGCGCAACGCCAAGCTGCTGGGTCTGTTCGTGCGACTTGATGAACGTGATGGCAAGCCGCATTATCTCGCGCATCTGCCCCGCATTCACGACTATCTTAGCCGCGTCCTAAAGCATCCGGTCATGGCGCCGGTCGCCCGCTGGTTTGATGATCTCGCATTGCTGGAGAAACAATGACACGTCCTGATACAGCGATCATGCTTGCAGCAGGTCTTGGCAAGCGTATGCGCCCGATCACCGAAACCATGCCCAAGCCACTGGTTAAGGTTTCCGGCAAGCCGCTGATCGATTGGGGCTTGGATGCGCTGGCGGGTGCAGGCGTTGAGAATACAATCGTCAATGTTCATTATTTAGCCGACCAACTGATCGACTATCTTGGCAGTCGCTCAAAGCCGAAAATCACGATCTCCGACGAGCGTGATCTGCTGCTCGATTCTGCAGGTGGTATCGTGAATGTGCTGCCACAGCTTGGGGGTAAGCCGTTCTACGTACTCAATGCCGATACATTCTGGGTTGGTGATGAGGCGCAGCCGAATATTTCGGCGCTGGCGCATGTCTGGGACGATGCCTGCATGGATATTCTTCTCATGACGGCGAGGCTCGATCAGGCAACAGGTTTTGAAGGCAAGGGCGATTTCGTTGCAGATGAAGAGGGCCGCTTGCGCCGTCTGCGTGATGTCGTAGGCTATCCGGTCATCTATGCCGGTGCAGCAGTCATTCATCCGCGTATTTTTGCCAAAGCCGAGCCGGGTGTTTCATCGCTCAACCGCTATTTTGATGAAGCCATTGCAGCCGGACGTCTTTATGGTATGCCCATGACCGGGCATTGGCTTACGGTGGGAACACCGGAAGCAATTGGCGAGGCGGAGGCTGTGCTTTCCGCAATTGCGTAAGGAGAGCATGGCGGAATGACCATTACGAGGCCGAAGCTTTTTTCCATTCCATCCGGCACAGCTTTTCTACCGGCCTTTGCCAAGGCACTTCTGGAAGGTCGCCTGATTGAAGGCTTTCCGGGTGATGCCTCTGATCCGCTGGCATTAG
The DNA here is from genome assembly GCF_032066345.1 of Brucella sp. NCBI lineage: Bacteria > Pseudomonadati > Pseudomonadota > Alphaproteobacteria > Hyphomicrobiales > Brucellaceae > Brucella > Brucella sp. The sequence goes on along the minus strand of NZ_DAMBKZ010000011.1, from coordinate 62,639 downwards.
CGAACGCGACTATCTATGTGCCGACGCGCCGTGCAGCGCGTGCGCTTCGTTCCATTCTGGTCGATATGAATCCGGCTAAATCTGCGATCCTTCCGACCATTCGCCCGCTGGGTGATGTGGACGAAGATGCGGCTTTTTTCAACGCAGCCACAAGCGGCGTATTCGATCTTAATCCGCCAATTGGCAAGGCTGAACGGCTGTTGCTGCTGGCGAGGCTTATTCGTCCATGGCGTGAATCGCTGCCTGCGCATGTGCGGGCGTTGTTTGGCGTCGATGATGTTTCGGTTCCCGCAACAACCTCTGACGCGATTTGGCTTGCGCGTGATCTGGCTGGCCTGATGGATCAGGTCGAAACCGACAATGCCAAATGGAGTGAGCTTGCCAGCATTGCGCCCGATGACCTTGCCGACTGGTGGCAGGTCACGCTCGGCTTTCTCGATATTGTCACGAAACTCTGGCCGGAAATTCTGGAAGAGCGCAAGCTGTCCAATCCGGCAGCGCACCGCAATGAACTGATCTGGGGTGAGGTGCGGCGACTGCGCGATCATCCGCCGCAAGGGCCTGTGATTGCGGCTGGTTCCACAGGCTCCATTTCCGCGACTGCCGAGCTCGTTTCAGTCATCGCCCGACTGCCGCAAGGTGCTGTGGTTCTGCCGGGACTGGACCGTGATCTTGATGAAGGCGCTTGGAACCTGCTGGGGGCTTCGGATGATAATCCGTCCACCTTTGGCCATCCGCAATATGGTCTCCACAAGCTGTTGCAGGCTATTGGCGTATTACGCGAAGATGTCGAGCATATCGAAGATATGCCGGTTAACAAGCGCGTGTTGGAGCGTGTGGTCAGCGAAGCACTGCGCCCGGCGGAAACCACTGATGCATGGAGCCTGCTCAACCGCGATGCGGATATGCAGCCCCAAAGATTGCTGCAATCGGCTCAAAAGATCGATCTGATTGAAACCGCCAATGAGCGTGAGGAAGCGCTGGCAGTGGCCCTGGCGCTGCGCGATGCGATCAGTGATGAAAACAAGACTGCAGCATTGGTTACTGCCGATAGAAATCTCGCGCGCCGCGTGGTGGGCGAACTCGCCCGCTTTGGCATCGACGCCGATGATTCCGGCGGTCGCCATTTGCGCGATATCGAAACCGCGACGCTGATGCGTCTCATGGTCGAAACGGTGTTCAACCCCGGCGATCCGGTGGCCCTATTAGCGCTGGTCAAGCACCCGATGCTAAGGCTTGGCGGTAAGCGCATTGACCGGCGACTGGCTGCGGAAACGCTTGAACTGGTGGCGTTCCGGGGCGGTACGGGCAGGGCATCGATCATCGATCTTCCCGCCTTTTTCGATCGCCGCATGGAAGAAAGCGCCAACCAGTCATGGCAACCGGCATGGCACGCGACTGTTACGCCTGACATGATCGAGGCGGCGCGCGCGCTTTGCGTGAGCCTGTCGGAAGCTGTTGCGCCGCTTGCACCTTTTGCCACCATTAACCGGCGAACGGATATTGGCGAGATTACACGGGCAACTGTGGAAGCGCTGGAAAACCTGGCGCGTGATGAAAGCGAAAGCGTCACGCGTTATTATTCCGGCGAGCATGGCGAGAAGCTGGCTTCATTTCTGCGTCAGCTTGTGGCGAGCGAAGCGGGACTGGACTTTGAGGCTATTGAATGGCCCGCAATTCTTGAAGCTCTGATGTCGGGCGAAACCGTCAAGCCGCATCCGGGTGGCCATCCGCGCGTCTTCATCTGGGGTGCGCTGGAAGCGCGTTTGCAGACCATGGATACGTTGGTGATCGGTGGTCTCAACGAAGGCACATGGCCCGCCAAGACGCGCAACGACCCGTTCATGTCGCGCCCTATGAAGGCAATGATCGCGCTTGATCCACCTGAGCGCCGTACCGGCCTTGCAGCACATGATTTTCAGATGGCGCTTGGCATGGATCATGTAGTGCTTTCACGTTCGCAGCGTTCTGATAATGCGCCGACGATTCCGTCGCGTTGGTTGCAGCGGCTTGAAACGGTGCTGGGTTCAGACGTGACCAAGGATATGCGCTCGCGTGGGCAACGTTTCATCCATTGGGCGCGTGAAATCGATCAGGCGCCTGATGTGCCTTTTGTCAAACGCCCGGAACCGGCACCACCTGTAAGCGCGCGGCCCAAGCATTTTTCAGTCACGGAAATTGAAACCCTGCGTCGCGATCCTTATGCGATCTTTGCCAAAAAAATTCTGAAGTTGCGTCCGCTGGAGCCGCTGATCCGCGATCCGGCAGCCGCAGAACGTGGAACGCTTTTTCACGACATTCTTGGACATTTCACAGAAGAGGGCATCGATCCGCTGGCACCGGATGCAGCAACGCAACTTGAAGAATTTGGCCGACATTTCTTTGGCGAAATGGATCTGCCCATTGAGATCGAAGCAGTCTGGTGGCCGCGTTTTACCGCACTTATTCCGCAATTCCTCGAATGGGAGCGGGAACGCGCGTATAATGTTCAGACCCGCTTTGCCGAAATTTCGTCGGATAAGCGCGAGGTCGAAAGTCTTGGCATCACCCTGTCGGGCCGCGCTGATCGTATCGATCTGATGCGCGACGGAACTGCGGAAGTGATCGACTATAAGACCGGCTCCACGCCATCGCCACGACAGGCGCATGTCCTCTTGTCGCCACAGCTGGCGCTTGAAGCCGCTCTTCTCGTGCGCGGTGCGTTCCGCGAACTGGGGTCGGTTCGCGCGTCTGATCTGACCTATGTGCGCTTACGGGCAGGCGGCGAGGTGAAGCCGGAATCGATTTTGAAGATCGGTCGGCCACCATCTGAAAAGACCGCGCCCGCCCTTGGCGAAGAGGCTTGGCAACGATTGGCGCAACTGCTTGCTGAATATCAGAATCCGGCTAAGGGTTATCTTTCCCGCGCGCTTCCTTTTCGTGAGACAGATTTGACTGGCGATTATGATCATCTTGCACGCGTGTTGGAATGGTCCGCTGGTGGTGATGCTGGCGGAGAGGGCGGCGAATGAAAAAACAACGTGTCATTCCAAAGGAAACCATCGACGCGCAGGCCAGTGCCGCCAATCCGCTGGCCTCTGTTTGGGTGTCGGCCAATGCCGGTTCGGGTAAGACTCACGTTCTGACCGAGCGCGTTATCCGGCTGCTGCTCGAAGGCACTGATCCGTCAAAAATCCTTTGTCTCACCTATACCAAGGCGGCAGCAGCTGTCATGCAGAACCGCGTCTTTGCGCGATTGTCCGAATGGGCAATGTTGCCGGATGAGGATCTGGCTGACAGGCTTATCAAGCTCGAAGGCAGGCGTCCGGGAGCGACACGGCTTGCGGTGGCACGCAGGCTTTTTGCGCGCGCGCTTGAAACGCCGGGCGGGTTGAAAATCCAGACCATCCACGCATTCTGCGAAGCGATCCTGCATCAGTTCCCGCTTGAGGCGAATATTGCAGGCCACTTCGAGATGATGGACGATCTCATGCAGGTGGCTCTTGTCGGCGAAGCGCGACGCACCCTGCTTGAGACCGCACATGGCGGCGGCGATCCGGAACTGGCAAACGCTTTTGCTGATGTCATGCAGGCAGCAGGCGAGATGGGTTTGCAGGCACTGCTTGATGAAGCTGTGGGTCGCCGCAACGGCTTGCAGCAATACATTTCGGCGCTTGGTAATGCGGATGAGCGCAGCGAGACTTTGCATAGGCATTTCCGTTTCCGGCCAGACACGCGCGAATCCGATTTGCTGGATGATATGTGGCCGGTGCCGGAATTTTCAGACGATGCACTCGATCTCATTTTGTCGATCCAGAAGGGTGCGGCACGCGCACATGATTTTGCGTTGCAGCTCAAGCAATATGACAAGGTCAAGAGCAGCTTCGACAAGGAAGCCGTTCTGCGCGCTTCCTTCCTGAAAGCCACCGGCGAAGCAAAATCCGGTTCCTATGTCGGCTCGGCTGCGGTCAAAAAGCTGCTGCCGGATTTCGAAGAAGATTTTAATGCCGCAGCAATGCGTGTTGAACTCGGTCTCGACAAGATCAAGGAACTGCGGCTTATCCGGCTAAATCTGGCCGGGCTCACACTCATTGATAATCTCCTGCAGCGCTATCATGATTTGAAGCGCAAGCGCGGCCTGCTTGACTTTGAAGACCTGATTACCCGCACGGTGGCGCTTCTGGCGCGTGATGGGGCGGGGCAATGGGTACAGTATAAGCTTGATCGCGGCATTGATCATATTCTTGTCGATGAAGCACAGGATACCAGCCCCGATCAGTGGCAGGTTATCCGTATGTTGTCGGAAGAGTTTTTCTCGGGCCTCGGTCAGCGCAACGTGCAGCGTACGCTGTTTGCCGTCGGCGATGAAAAACAGTCGATCTACTCGTTTCAGGGTGCAGTGCCGGAAGACTTTGCTGCACAGGGCAGGGCGGTCAGCCTCAGGGCTGCCGATGCAGAACTAAAATTTGAGCGCGTCAGCCTCAACTTCTCGTTCCGTTCAGCGCCGGATGTGTTGCAGGCCGTGGACGAAGTTTTTGCTCGTCCCGAGGCCAATCGTGGCTTGTCAGGTGCCACTGTTCACTCTGCCATTCGCGATAATGAGCCGGGCGAGGTGGAAATCTGGGATATGCTGACGCCGGAAGAGGTGGAGGAGCCCGACGACTGGCGCGTGCCGGTCGATCATTTGCAAGCTCCAGCTATCAAACTCGCCGAACAGATTGCAGCAACCATTCGCTACTGGCTTGATCGCGGCGAAACCATTCCGGGCCAGAACCGCAAACTTGCGCCGAAAGACATTATGGTGCTGGTTCGTAAGCGCGATCAGTTCATGCCAGCACTTTCTCGCGCACTCAAAGAGCGCCATGTGCCGGTGGCTGGTGCCGACCGGCTCAAGCTTACAAGTCACATCGCCATTCAGGATTTGATGGCGCTGGGGCGTTTCGTTTTGCAGCCGTCAGATGATTTGTCATTGGCCTCGCTTCTCAAAAGCCCGCTATTTGGCTGGGATGATGACAGGCTGTTTGCGCTGGCCAATCCGCGCAAGAGCGGCGAAACGCTGTTTGAGCGCCTTTACCATGCATCCCTTGAAGAACCTGCATTGATCGGTGTGCATAAGACGCTGAGCCGTTGGCGCAATATGGCCGACACCATGCCGATCTTCGAGTTCTATGCGCGAATCTTAAGTGCCGATGGCGCAAGGCGTAAGCTTCTGGCGCGGCTTGGACCGGAAGCAGGCGATATTATCGACGAATTCCAGAACTACGCGCTTTCGGCTGAACGCGCTGGTCTGCCGGGTATGCAGGCATTTCTGGAAACGCTTGATGCAGCCTCACCGCAGATCAAGCGCGAACTTGATCAGGGCCGCAACGAAGTGCGTATCATGACGGTTCATGCCGCCAAGGGGCTTGAGGGTGCTGTGGTGTTTCTGGTTGATCCGGGCAATGCCGTCTGGAGCGGAACACGCGCGCCCAAGCTGATCCCGTTTGATCTCAGCAATGACGGGCCACAGGTGAAAGGCTATCTCTGGCAGCCCAATGCTGGCTATCAGACCGGCTTTTTGGCATCGCAGATTGAAGGCTTGAAGGCCCGTGCCGAAGAAGAATATCGCCGTCTTCTTTATGTGGGCATGACGCGTGCTGAAGATAAGTTGATTGTCTGTGGCTATCGCGGTTCGCGTGAAAGCGGCGAGACGTGGCACAGGCTGGTTGAAGATGCGCTCACAACCAAGGCCGAAACATTTGTGCATCCGGTATCGGGTGTTGCCGCCCGACGCTATCGCAACACGCCGCGCGGTCTCACTGAGATTGCAGAGCCAGAAGTGGCGCAAGCAGCAGAGCTGCCGCCGCTGCCGCTCGACTATCTCAAGCCCATAAAGCCGGAACCGGGTCTGCCACGTCCGCTGGCGCCATCGGGTGCATCAGCACTGATTGAAGCGGATGAGGAGCCACCGCTTGATACGCTGTCGCCGGTTCTGGGACAGGGCGGCGAGACGTCTGCATTTGCTCTTCGTCGCGGTACGGCGATCCATATGCTGCTGCAATATCTGCCAGAAGTGGCCACGAATGAGCGCGAGAAGCTTGCACAGGATTATCTGGCACGCATCGCTGCCGACTGGCCGGAAGCTGAACGCGCGAAAGCCTGGGCGAGTGTTGCGACAATTCTGGCCGATCCAAAGTTTGCGCCGGTTTTTGCTCGCGGATCCCGTGGTGAAGTGGCGGTCATGGGCACGATCAATCTCGGCGGAAAAGACCATGCCGTCTCGGGTCAGATCGACCGCATAAGCGTTGATGAAAACCGCGTGCTGATTGTGGATTATAAAACCAATCGACCTCCACCAAAGACCGTTGAAGCCGTGCCTTTTGCCTATCGCGCACAGCTGGCGCTTTATCGGGAATTGCTTGCGCCTCTTTATCCGGGAAGGGTTGTTGAAGTGGCTTTGCTCTTCACGGAAGGCCCGTATTTGCTGCCATTGCCGGAAAACGTGCTCAATGAAGCATTGAAGGCTCTCAGTGACTCTCAAGGAAAGGTGAGCAACCAGAGCTTGACGAATGCGGGCTGACACGCCACATGATATGGTCAAATGAGCAGTTTCTCGATGAGTCTTATGCTCTCAAACAGATATGAGGATAGCCCTATGGCAACCGTAAAGGTCGATAACAGCAATTTTCAGTCGGACGTTCTTCAGTCGAGCGAGCCTGTGGTCGTTGATTTCTGGGCTGAATGGTGCGGTCCTTGCAAGATGATCGCTCCGGCTCTTGACGAAATCGCCGCTGAAATGGCTGGTCAGGTCAAGATCGCCAAGGTCAATATCGACGAAAACCCAGAACTCGCAGCACAGTTTGGCGTGCGTTCGATCCCGACGCTGCTGATGTTCAAGGACGGCGAACTTGCCGCCAACATGGTTGGCGCTGCTCCAAAGAGCCGCCTTGCTGACTGGATCAAGGCTTCTGCTGCTTAATCAGCTGAACGTCTATGATAAGAAAAACCCGGCCTTTGAGCCGGGTTTTTTGTTGCGCTCATGCAGCATCAAAAGCGTGTGCATTCAAGAAAGCTTCAATGAACTGAGAAAATCCTGTTACAAAGGAGGCCTATTTCCCCGTGCAGTCTCACAGCTGGTCATCGTTGATGCGGTGGTCGCCATCGTTCGGGGTAAAGAATGCTTATTAATCGTCGTCACGCATTAGGTCTGATGGGAGCCACCGCCGGCACCCTTATCCTTCCAAGCATCGGTCGCGCCAATCAGCGCCGTTCGATCACGATTGCCGTGCAGAAGATCACCAACAACAACACGCTCGACATCTGGAACGAGCAGTCGAATGTTGGCGAGCGTGTCTTCTTCCCGAATTTGTGGGAAGGTCTCATCCTGCGTGACTGGATGGGCAATCAGGGCCCTGTTCCGGGTCTTGCGACCGAATGGAAGCGTCTGGACGACAAGACCATTGAACTCAAGCTGCGTCAGGGCGTCAAGTTCCACAATGGTGATGAACTGACAGCTGAAGACGTCGTCTTCTCGTTCTCGGACGAACGCCTTTTTGCAGGCACTGAGCCTGCCGGTGGCAAGACGCTTTATGAGGCAAACTTCAAGCCGCAAACTGAAAAAGAACTTCCGGCTGCAATTCCAGGCATTTCGCGCCGTCTTTGGCCAGCTCTTCGCGGCGTTGAAGCTGTCGACAAATACACCGTGCGTTTCCACAACGCGACACCTGACGTCACCCTTGAAGGCCGTCTCTACGCCTTTGGTTCGCAGATCGCCAACAAGCGCGCCTGGAATGAAGCGAAATCCTATACTGATTGGGCACGCAAGCCGGTCACGACCGGCCCTTACAAGGTTGCCGATTATAAGCCTGACGTAGAACTCGTTCTTGAGGCCCACGACGAATATTGGGGTGGTCGTCCACCGCTTCAGCAGATCCGTTTCGTGGAAGTGCCAGAAGTAGCAAGCCGCGTAAATGGCCTCATTTCCGGTCAGTACGACTTCGCCTGTGATCTTCCACCTGACCAGATTGGCAATGTTGCCAACAATCCAGGCCTTGAAGTTCAAAGCTCGACCATCTGGAACCATCGTACAACGATCTTCAACACGCAGAACGAAGTCCTGCGCGATCCGCTCGTTCGCCGCGCGATGACCCATTCGATCGACCGTCAGGCAATCGTGGATTCGCTCTGGGCTGGCCAGACCGTTGTTCCGGCAGGTCTGCAGTTTGAAAGCTTCAGCACCTCCGACATGTTTATCGAAGGTTGGGAGCCACCGAAGTTTGATCCTGAACTGGCACGCGATCTGCTCAAGCAGGCCAACTACAAGGGCGATGCGATTCCTTATCGTCTGCTCAACAACTACTATACCAACCAGACGCCAACCGCTCAGGTTCTGGTAGAAATGTGGAAGCAGGTTGGTCTCAACGTCGAGATCGAGATGAAGGAAAACTGGGCGCAGATTCACGATCCAGCAGGCACAAAGGGTGTCCGTGACTGGTCGGCATCCAACAACATCAATGATCCGATCACACCAATGGTGGTTCAGTTTGGCCCGAACGGCGAAGTCCAGCAGAAGAAGGACTGGTCGAACGAAGAGGTCAACAAGCTGTCGGTTATCATGGAAACTTCGACCGATCGCGGAGAGCGCAAGAAGGCGATCAAGCGTATGCTTGAAATCTGCGAGCGTGAAGATCCGGTTTACAACATCCTGCATCAGAATGCCGTGTTTACCGGCATGAAGAAGGAACTGAAGTGGAAGGCTGCTCCGGCATTCGCCATGGATTTCCGTTCGAACAACTGGAACGTCTGATCCTGATGAATGGCTGACGCGTTTACGCGTCAGCCATTTTCCTCTTCATGAAATGCATCTGAAAAATCGCCAGTAACCGCGATTGACCGAGCGAAAGGAGAAGACGGTGGCATTCGTCTCCATTCGGGATTTAAAGGTTTCTTTCAGCGGTGTGCAGGTTCTGCACGGTATCAATCTCGACATCGACCGGGGTGAAACTCTGGGTCTGGTTGGGGAATCGGGGTGCGGAAAATCCGTAACCTGGCTGGCAGCTCTTGGGCTTTTGCCGGGAAAAACATCTGTTTCCGGTTCAGTGGTTGTTGATGGTCAACAGCTGATTGGTGCTCCCCGCCATGCGCAGGAAAGCGTTCGTGGCGGTCGCGTTGCAATGATTTTTCAAGATCCAAGTTCGTCACTTAATCCGGTCAAGAAAGTTGGCCCGCAGATTGTGGAATCATTGTCTCTTCATCGTGGATTGAAGGGCAGCGCAGCGCGGCTTGAAGCAGTCAAACTTATGGAGCGGGTTGGCATTCCAGATGCTGCGCGACGGTTTGATCTTTTCCCGCATGAATTTTCAGGTGGCCAGTGTCAGCGGATCATGATCGCTATCGCATTAGCGGGTGAACCGGATTTGCTGATTGCCGATGAGCCAACCACTGCACTCGATGTCACCATTCAGGCGCAGATACTCGATCTTCTGAATGAAATCAGGCTGGAAACCGGCATGGCAATCGTGTTCATCAGCCATGACCTTGGCGCGGTGAGTCAGATTTGCGAGCGCGTGTCAGTGATGTATGCGGGCCGGATTGTCGAAAGCGGACAAACTGCAGAACTGTTCGAGACGCCAAAACATCCATACACACTCGGTCTGTTCGACGCCATTCCAAGGCTCGATGGTGGTCGCGAAAGACTGCGAGCCATTCCGGGTACGGTTCCCGATCCGCGACACCTGCCACAGGGCTGCGCCTTTGCTCCGCGCTGCTCGCAAGTCAGCGAGCAATGTGAAAAACACATCCCCGATCTCCGTCAATTAAGCCGACAGAAAGTCGCGTGTTTCAACGCAGAAGACGTGGTGCATACCCATTATACGGATGCGGCAAATATAGCGGGTGCGCTAAAGGCAGAAGGAGCGACAGCATGAGTTACCTTCTGGAAGCACGCAATCTGGTCCGGACCTATCAGGCGGGTGGTATCTTCAGAAAAGCTGATCCGGTCAAAGCGGTTGATGGTGTCAGCCTGACGATCAAGCCCGGCGAAACACTGGGTATCGTAGGGGAATCTGGTTGCGGCAAATCCACCCTTGGCCGCATGTTGCTTGGCATTGATGATGCCAGCGAAGGGCAGGTGTTTTTTGACGGAAAGCCGTTGCCGCCGCGCAATACGCCTGAATGGCGGAAGCTGCGTGCGCAAATGCAGCTGGTCTTTCAGGACCCGCTTGCAGCGCTCGATCGACGGCTGACGATTGCCGCGCAAATCGGCGAGCCTTTGCAGATACATGGCATGGCCCGAGGCACAGAGCTTAAAGAACGTATCGAAGAACTGATGATATCGGTCGGTCTCCGCCGCGATCAGGGAGATCGCTATCCGCATGAATTGTCGGGTGGCCAGCGCCAGCGTGTCATCATCGCGCGGGCACTGGCAACAAGTCCACGACTGCTGGTCTGCGATGAACCGGTTTCGGCACTTGATGTTTCCATTCAGGCGCAGGTCGTCAATCTGCTGCGTGATTTGCAGGAACTCCACGGCGTTGCCATGGTTTTCATCAGCCATGATCTCAAGGTGGTGCGCAATATATGCGACCGCGTGGCGGTGATGTATCTCGGCAAGATCGTCGAGGAAGCAAGCTCCGGCGTCATTTTTGAAACGCCACAGCATCCCTATACAAAAGCGCTCGTTTCCTCCGTGCCTGTTCCCGGCAAACCGCTTGAACACCGAATGATCCTGAAGGGCGAACCACCCAATCCAGCCAATCGGCCGGATGGTTGTGTGTTCCATCCCCGTTGTCCGATGGCTGGGTTTCAGTGTCCGACCACAATGCCTGATCTTGAAGTTTCCGGTTACGACCGCAGGACGGCCTGTCACTTTGTCGAGCCGGTTAAAACTGCGGCGTGAGGCTTGAATGTTTTCTTATATAGCGTCCCGCTTTTTTCGTGCAGTGGTCACAGTGTTTCTGGTTATGACCTTCGCTTTCGTTGTTCTGCGCATGTCTGGCGACCCCGCGCAGATCATGCTGGGCCCCGATGCACCGCAGGAATCCATCAATGCTTTTCGCAAGGCATGGGGGCTGGATGACCCACTATGGGTTCAATATCTCTCTTACCTCAAAGGGATACTGAGTTTTGATTTCGGCGTCTCCATGCGCGACAAGGCATCGGCGATGGACCTGGTCTTGCAGCGCGTTCCGGCTACCCTTCAAATCACGATACCAGCACTGATCATCAAGCTCTGCCTTGGTATTCCTGCAGGCGTCTATGCCGCGTTGCATCGCCAGGGTTTTGCGGATCGTGGTGTTATCACGCTTTCCATTCTTGGTTTCACGGTGCCGTCTTTTGTTCTCGGTCTCGTGCTGGTTCTGATCTTCTCGATCCAGCTGGGTGTGCTGCCATCAGGTGGCAGCGATACATGGATACACGGCATCCTGCCAACGCTCACCATCGCGATTGGCGGCACGGCAATTCTCGCCCGGTTCTCGCGTTCAGCGATGATCGAGGTTCTGGGCCGTCCCTATATCCGCACAGCTTCGGCCAAGGGTGTAAGCTGGCATGATGTGGTGTGGAAACACGCCTTGCCCAACGCCTCTGTGCCCATTGTCACCATCGTGGGCTTCATGGTCGGCTCGCTGATTGCCGGTGCGGTTGTCGTGGAGACCATCTTTTCATGGCCGGGTGTTGGGCGTCTGCTCGTCGTCTCGGTTGCCAATCGTGACCTCGCAGTTGTGCAATGTCTTCTTCTGATGATCGCAAGCTGCATGGTTGTCTCCAATCTCATTGTCGATGTTCTCTACGGTGTTCTTGATCCGCGCCTGAGATCAAAGGCTGCGCATTAAGGGAGGTTGAGGATGACCGACACAGCTCTTCACAGCACGACCGCAATCCGGGCGCCGGGGCTTATTACCCGTCTGCGCAAGTCAGTACCGGCAAGCGTTGCATTCGCGATCCTCTGGCTTGCTTTTATGCTTTTTGTGGTGATTTTTGCCGATCTTCTCCGGCCCCATCCGATCACCAAAATGGATCTGATGGCGCGCCTTGTTCCACTTGGTACACCCGGTCATTGGCTGGGCACGGACGAGCTTGGTCGGGATGTCTACTCACGTCTTTTGCAGTCGATCCGTGTTTCCCTAATCATCGCATTTGGTGCCACGATCCTCTCAGCATTTTTTGGAACGCTGCTCGGCTTTCTGGCTGCACGCTTCCGCGGTTGGGTTGAGCAGGTGGTGCTGATGCTGGCCGATTTTCAGGCAGCACTTCCGTTCATGGTGCTGGCACTTGCCGTTCTGGCCTTCTTCGGCAACTCGATGACGCTGCTTATCTGTCTCATGGGGTTTTATGGCTGGGAGCGCTATGCGCGCATCGCGCGTGGTCTTGCGATTTCCGCCGGTGCCCAGGGTTATGCGAGTGCTGTTGTACAACTGGGGGCTACGCCTTTTCGCGTCTATTTTCACCATATCCTGCCCAATGTCGCCTCCACACTGATCGTGTCGATGACACTGACGTTCCCGGAAATCATTCTGATGGAATCGGGCCTCTCATTTCTCGGCCTTGGCGTGCAGCCACCTGAAAGCTCACTCGGAAACATGGTTGGCTTTGCGCGTGAATATCTAACGCAAGCACCATGGATCATGCTGGCACCTGCGATGGTCATCGTGCTGACCACCCTTTCAATCTCCCTGCTCGGGGACTGGCTGCGCGACAAGCTGGACCCAACCGTTCAATAGGAATATCGCAATGAAAAAGATCATGGCACATCGCGGCGCACGCAATCTATGGGCTGAAAATTCGCTGACAGGTTTCAGAAATGTGCAGAAACTCGACGTCGATAGCGTAGAGTTCGACCTTCATCTGACAAATGCCGGTCAGATTCTGGTAATCCATGACAGCACGCTTGAACGCACGACCGATGCGCAGGGCCATGTCCGCGAACTGGATGATGAGACCCGTCGGGCCGTTCATCTGAAAGATGAACAGGGCGTCGTCACCGACGATCATATCCCGACTTTTGAAGAAGTGCTGGATGTGCTCGCAGCCAAGCCTCAACTCGATCTCTATGTTGAGCTGAAGTCTGGCCCAGACGGCAAGCCATATGAAGGACTGGTTGAGAAGGCTGTCGAAATCATCAAGGCACGCGGCATCGAAGAACGTGTCGTTCTGCACTCTTTCGACCGCAGTGTCGTTGAACGCTGTGCGAACGTTGCTCCACAGATCAGACGTTTGATGTCACTCAACGCTGAATGGGTCGAGCGCAATGGTGGGCTGGAGCATTTCTTCACCAGTATTGAACCTCTGGTCGATTATGTCGGCGTTCATTACGCGCTGTTTGAAGCCGAATTTGAGCGCATCACCTCGCTTTTTCCCAAGGAACGCCTTGGCGTCTGGACACTGAATGATCGCGTGCTGATTGATCGCTGGATGCAGCGAGACGTCGCTTACATCACGTCTGACAGTCCTGATCTGGTTGTCGCATCGCGACATGCCCTTGCTGAACAACCCGCCTGACGATCTCAACTCCCCAAATCCATCCAGCTAAACGCAGGAAAAATCCCATGTCTGATCTGCCGCTGCTCGGCGCAGCCGTGCCTTTGTCCTATCTCGAAAACCATCTCGATTTTATCGTTTCTGAAAACCGCGATCTGGAAATCCAGGATTTCTTTGATGTCAGCCTGTTGAAGGGTGATTGGCAAACCCCTGCAAACCGCATCAAAACGCTTCTGGATGGCTATCAGGGACGCCTTGGCATCCATGGTCCGTTCTGGGGACTTAACATGTCGAACGCGGATGAAGACATTCGCAAGATTGTCCGCGAGCGCTACCTGCAAGGTCTGGAAGTCTGTGAATATATTGGCGCGACGCAGATGGTCGTACACAGCCCTTATAATTTCTGGTTCAACAATAATCGCGACAATGTGGCGGGCAGCGCTGAGGACATTGTTGACTATGCCCATGACACACTTGCTTCAGTCGTAAAACGCGCAGAAGAAATTGGCTGCACACTTGTGATCGAAAATATCGAGGACATTGATCCAGACCTGCGCCGTGTTCTGGCCGATAGTTTCCAGTCGAAGTCTGTAGCCGTTTCCGTTGATACGGGACACGCGCATTTTGCCTATGGCTCCATGGGCGCGCATCCGGTTGATTATTTCATCAGCCGCGCGGGAAATCGTCTTGAGCACGTTCATCTTCAGGACGCTGACGGCCATGCAGATCGCCATTGGGCAATCGGCGAAGGCACGATCCGCTGGCACGCTGTTTTTGCAGCTTTGTCGAAGCTGGAAAGCAATCCACGCCTTATTCTCGAATTGCGCGATAAGAACAAAATCCAGCAATCGGTTCGATATTTGTTAGCGGCAGGTTTGGCTCGCTAACCGCAACGATTCTGTCTTCTTTTGGCTGCTATGAATGGCAAATGCTTTGCCGCTCATGGCAGCTATTTTTTTATCCTGTCTGTTTTACGCGTCTCCTCAGTGGTTCGCCTATTTCCGATTTTCTGAAGAAAACATAATTAATTCAATGAGTAATGAACTTTGTAATCAACTGGAAAATCTTGTAAATCGCATATCTGATGTCTGATACATCAGATATTGACATATTTAATCAGCTGCTCCAAGATCGTGTAGTAATTTCGGATGACAAGCAGGTGCGCCCTTGCGTGACAGTGTTTCCCAATTTTCACCGATCAAGGTGAAGAGCCTTAGAGATCATGTGCATGACGATCTGCGGGAGGCGATCATTTCGGGTCGGCTGAAGTCCGGCGACAGATTGAATGAGCGACAGTTGGCTGCTGATCTGGGTATCAGCACCAGTCCTTTGAAAGAAGCGCTTCGCCAGTTGGAGGGTGAGGGGCTGGTACGCACGGAAGCGCGACGCGGTACGTTTGTTTCGTTCAATGCGCGACAGGCCGAAGAGATGACGCTGGCGCGTGCAGCGCTTGAAAGCATTATCGCGCGTCAGGCTGCAAAACACGGCGATGAAGAAGCTTTTGCCTTTCTTCGCGCAGTCATTGAGGAAATGCGGGCCGCTGTTGAATCCGGTGATGTGGATGCGCTGATCGAGCTCAATGAGAAATTTCATGATGCCATTCACGAGGCATCGGGATGCGAATATCTGCGACGGCTGCAAAATGCGCAGCGGATGTATGATCATGCGGCACGGGTAACGGTGCTGTCTCGCGAAGATGTGCGTCGACAATCATTTGGCGAACACGAAGCGATCATGCAGGCCATTACGGCCAGAAACGGGGATTTAGCCGAGCGATTGATGCGGGAGCACATCGTGAAAGCGGGGGATACACATATCGAACTGGTCTTCTGACCAGTACCTGGGAGGGTAATATGAATTTAGCGGAATACCGCGGGGTGCTGAGAGGCATCTCGGGCGTGCATGCGACTGCCTATAACACAGATGGCGAGATTGATGCCGCACTAACCACCGAAATTGTTGCGCGTATCGCAAAAGCTGGCGTGCATAACATCGTCACCGGCGGCAATACCGGTGAGTTCTACAGCATGACTGTGGATGAAGTGATCCGCCTGCAGGCAATCGCCGTCAAGGCGGTTGATGGCAAAGCTGCGGTAACAGCCGCAGCCGGACGCTCGGTCCGCGATGCAATCAAGGTCTCAAAAGCCGCACAGGCTGAGGGTGCGGATGGTGTGATGATCCATCATCCACTTGATCCCTTTGCTGCCCCTCATGCACAGGTCGATTACTTTATCGAGATTGCAGAAGCCACCGACCTTCCGATCGTTGCCTATATCCGCTCCGATCTGATCCCGTTGGACGAGATGGTCCGGCTTGCAACCCATCCGAAGGTTGCCGGTGTGAAATTCGCATCGCAGAACACGATGTTGTTCTTTGAATGCTGCCGCGCAACCAAGGGAACCGATGCGACGTGGATTTGTGGTCTCGCCGAAAGCTGGGCACTGCCGTTTTACGCATTAGGCGGGCGGGGTTTCACATCCGGTCTCGTTAATGTGGCTCCTGACCGCTCGCTGGCTGTGTGGGACGCGCTGGAAGCTGGTGATTACGCCCGTGCTCGTGCCGTTGTTGAAAGCATCGCCGATTTTGAAACCATGCGGACCAAATACCGCAATGGTGCAAACGTCACAGTGGTGAAGGAAGCACTGCAAATTCAGGGCCTTGCTGTTGGCGATGTGCGGTTACCGGGCCTGCCTAAACTTGAAACGGCTGACCGCAAGGCGCTCGAAAAGGTCGTTGCGGGTTGGGAGACCGATGCAATTGTCTGAAAAATAGAAAACCGGCGCGTACCGACAGGAGGAAGCGGTGTGTGCGGGACAAGTAAAAAAGGTGGAGGAGAACATGACCAAAGGAATTTCACGCCGCACATTTATGGCGGGGGCCGGACTTGCAACTGGCGCAGGACTTTTGCTGCCCAAGGGTGCTGCATGGGCACAATCGGCAAAGCTGCCATCATCGCCTGTCGCCCTGAATGTCATTGACGCGGCTGGCAATCTCGCGTTGACGCAGCCGATTTTCGACAATTTTGCTTCTGAACAAAAAGCGCTCGTTTCGCGCTTCACGTTCAACAAAGCACCAGCACCGGAACTGCCGGGCAAGATCAAGGCGCAACAGCGCGCCAACCGTATCGATATCGATCTGGTGATTATTGGCCCAGATGCGCTATCGGCAGGGCTTGCTGACGATATCTGGACCGATATCATTGCTCTTCCAGACAATGGCCTGCCAAAATTGCAGGATATCTATCTCGAGCCCGCCTGGCGTATGCAGGAAATGTCAAAGGGCAAAGGCGTTGTGGTTTCCTATTACCCGTCCGGTCCATTGCTCGAATATCACCCTGAGAAGGTCAAGACGCCGCCAAAGACGGCCGAAGAGCTTCTGGCCTGGACCAAGGAAAATCCAAACAAATTCATCTATGCACGTCCGGCAAATTCAGGCCCGGGCCGCACGTTCCTGATGGGCCTGCCTTACCTTCTTGGCGACAGCGATCCGAAAGATCCGGTCAAGGGCTGGGACAAGACCTGGGCCTATCTCAAGGAACTGCACAAGAATATCGAATATTATCCTGCCGGCACCGGCGCTCTGATGAAAGAGCTCGGCGAAGGCACGCGCTATATGACCGCAACCACAACCGGTTGGGATATCAACCCGCGTGCGTTGGGCGTTGTTCCAAAAGAAATGGCAGTCAGCAAACTGGAAGGTTTCCACTGGGTCTGTGACGCGCATTACTTCGCAATTCCGAAAGGCGTTTCCGAAGAAAAGGTCGCGGTCCTGATGGAGTTTATCAAGTTCGCGCTCAAGCCTGATCAGCAGGCCTATTCCTACGATGCGGGCTATTTCTATCCGGGTCCTGCGGTCAAGGATGTCACGATCGAGATGGCACCGAAGGAAAGCCAGGACGTGATTGCCGAGTTTGGTCGTCCGGAATATGCCGACTGGATTGCAAACAATCCGATTGAGTTGCCGCTTGAGCCGGAAGCTCTGGTAGCTGCTTTCCGGCGCTGGGACGAAGACGTCGCAGCCAGCTAAGGCTCCTCCAAAGCGTCAATGGCGGATCATACGGTCCGCCATTAGCCGCCTAAGATCACCACTCAATTTACGGTGCTTGCGTCAATGTCCTTTCAAGAACTTCGGCTTGATCGAATGAGCCGCTCATTTGGAACTTTCAATGCGCTGAGGGAAATCAACCTCACGATTGGAAAAGGTGAGTTCATTGCCCTTCTGGGCCCTTCAGGCTGCGGAAAATCCACGGCGCTCAACTGTATCGCAGGTCTTCTGGGTACGACCGGCGGCGGTATTTATATTGATGAAAAACGCGTCGATCAGCTTAAACCGGAAGATCGCGGTTTCGGCATGGTGTTTCAGAACTATGCCCTGTTTCCACATATGAACGTGCTGCAGAATGTTGGCTTTGGCCTCAAGATGCGCGGTCTTCCCAAAGCCGAAATAGACAAGCGGTCGCGAGCAGCGCTGGCACTTGTCAGACTGCAGGGGCAGGAAGCAAAGCTCCCAGGCCAGCTTTCTGGCGGGCAGCAGCAACGTGTTGCCATTGCGCGCGCTATCGTGATTGAACCGCCTGTCGTGTTGATGGATGAGCCGCTCTCTAATCTTGATGCAAAGCTGCGACTTGAGATGCGCGCTGAGATCAGACGTATTCATAACCAGCTTGGTTCGACGACAATCTATGTGACCCATGATCAGGATGAGGCCCTGTCTCTCGCAGATCGTATTGTGGTGTTGCGTGATGGGGAAATCCGGCAGGTCGGTAAGCCGCATGAGCTTTATGAAGCCCCGCGCTTTCAGGATGTTGCAGCCTTCATGGGCTTCCGCAACGCTTTAAGTGGCAAGGTTGTGCGCGTTGAAGACGGACAGGCAACAATCGACGTAACGGGCAGCGAACTGACCGGGCGCGCGATGGATACGCTGCAGCCTGGCAGTAGCGCCATTATCATGGCGCGTGGAGATGATGTTGTGTCGGGTGAAAAAGGCCGCAACACAATTGCTGCCACCGTCGAGACGATTGAATATCGAGGCCGTGAATATGTCGGCATAGCGCGGACTGAAAGCGGTATGGAAATGGTCTTTCATGGACCGCAGGAAGTTGCGCCGGGCGCAAAGATCACGCTCGGCATCGATGCAGGCCACGCGCTGGTCTTTGCGAGCGAGGCTTAGGCCATGGCGGAAGAACGATTTTCCGAACAGGCTTTGAGCCCCGGCCTGCGTCAAAGGCTCGCCAATCGCGGTTTCGATGGGGTGACACTGCTCATTCTGCCGGCGCTGCTCTTCATTATCGGCGTTTTCATTTACCCGTTTCTCTATGGCCTCGTCCTGTCTTTCAACCCGCTTGATGGCGGCGGAGCACTGGCTAATTATCGCAAGTTCTTCTCAGATCCCTATCTCTATAAAACCATAGGCGCGACACTCTGGCTGGCTATTCCGGTGACGCTTATCAGTGTCCTGTTTGCCGTTCCAATTGCCATGCGGGTCCGGCTGATGCCGCGGCAACGTCTTCTGACGACAATCCTGGTTCTGCCAGTCACTCTGGGAACGGTTCTGATTGCCGAAGGGCTTTTGAATTATCTCGGACCGCAGGGCTGGTTCAGCCGCACTCTGATTGCCTTTGGCCTGATCGATAATCCGTTGAAGCTCACCAATAATTACTGGGGTGTCTTTGCATCGCTCGTGATTACCGTGTTTCCATTCACTTTCCTGCTGACGCTTTCCTATATTTCCGGCATCGATCCGGCCTTGGAACGTGCCGCAGCAACGCATGGAGCAAACAGCTGGCAGCGCTTCCGCCATGTCATGTTACCGCTTCTGGTGCCGGGGCTTGTGGTGGCGGCATGTCTGACATTCGTGCAGGCTTTTGCGGTATTTCCTTCCGCGGTCCTTCTGGGGGCACCATCCGGCCCCACGCGTGTGATTTCCATTGCCGCGGCGCAGGCAGCTTTCGAGCAATATGATGACTCCATGGCATCATCCATTGCCATGATCATGGCGGCCGTACAGCTGCTTGTGGTGGGTGCTTTGCTCGGCCTTCGTTCGTTCTTCTATCGCGGTTCGACCGCTGGCGGGAAAGGATAGACCATGATCCGCGATACATCTGTCCTTTCAAAGCTCTGGATTACGGTTGTCTGGCTTGTAACGGGCTTCTTTGTCCTCAATGTACTGGCTGTCATTGCCGCGGTTGTCGTCTCGAGTTTTGGCACACGCTGGCTTGGCACATGGCTGCCCGATGCGCTCACAATACGCTGGTATGCCGCCGCATGGGCCGAATTCCAGCTTGATCAGGTGCTGCTGGTTACTTTCCAGGTCGTGTTTGCCGTCGTCATCCTTTCCGGATTTCTCGGAGTGACAGCAGCTTACGCCATGGCGCGCCGGGATTTTCCGGGCAAGAAAATCGTTCTGCTGATTTTCCTTCTGCCGCTTCTGGTTCCGCCCATTACATTTGGCATTCCGCTCGCGACAGTGCTCTACAAGTTTGGCGTTGGTGGAACTTTCTGGGGTGTGGTTCTGGCTAATCTTGTGCCGACGGTCCCCTTTGTCATCCTTGTGATGGTGCCGTTTATCGAGCAGATCGATCCCAAGGTTGAAGCAGCAGCGCGGGTCTTTGGTGCGGGCACCTTCAAACTGTTTCTGCATGTTTTGCTGCCAATGCTCACCCCGGGCATTCTTGCAGCCATGCTGCTGGTGCTGGTGCGCACGGTTGCCATGTTCGAACTGACCTTCCTGACGGCTGGCCCGACATCGCAGACGCTGGTGGTCGCGCTTTATTATTCCGTCTTTGCGGCAGGTGTCCGCTCGGTTCAGTCCATTGATGCAATGGCCGTCATCTACATGGTGACATCACTGGTCTGGCTTCTGCTGGCACTGCGCTTTGTTAACCCAACGCAGATTGTTGCGCGCAGTCGCCAGCCGTCTGCGCATTGATAGGGCCAAAGGTTTTACGCCAGAATTTATTCGGAGTGCATGATGAAAATTACGGCCATTGAAACCGTACAACTGCCGCACCTCAACAATATTTTGTGGGTGCAGGTCCATACCGATGAGGGGATCGTCGGCTTGGGCGAAACGTTCCGCGGGGCCAATGCGGTTGCTGCATATATTCACAGCGACATCGCTCCGCAATTGGTGGGCCAGAACCCTCTGGAAATTGATCGCATTTCAAAATTGTTGCTGGAGCCTTATGTCGGCTTCCGCTCTTCGGGTGTGGAGATACGTGCGGCTTCGGCCATTGATATCGCGCTTTGGGATATTTTCGGGCAACTGACCAATCAGCCGATCCATCAGTTGCTTGGTGGTCTCTCGCGTCCCTCGATCCGCACCTACAATACCTGTGCGGGCTATACCTATAACAAAAGCGGCGCCCGTCGTTATATCGGCGATCAGGATGACGCAAAGGAAGGCCCTTACGAAGATCAGCTGGCGTTTCATCGTGATGCCGGAGCGCTTGCGCAAAGCCTGTTGTCGGAAGGTATCACGGCCATGAAAATCTGGCCGTTCGACCCCTTTGCGGTGAGCAGTGGCGGCAATTACATTCACGCCACCGATCTCGACAAGGCGCTGGTTCCATTTCGCCAGATCCGCGATGCGGTGGGCGATCAGATGGAAATCATGGTCGAGTTTCATTCGATGTGGGATCTGACATCGGCACTGACGATTGCGCGTGAACTCAAAGCCTTCAGGCCCTTCTGGTCGGAAGATCCTATCAAGATGATGAACCCGCAGGCGCTGGCCGTTTATGCGCGTCAATCCGGCATTCCCGTCTGCGCCAGTGAAACTATGGCAACTCGTGCGCAGTTTCTCGATGTGCTGCGTGCCGACGCATCCGATTATGTGATGCTTGACATTTCATGGTGCGGCGGGCTTTCCGAAGCAAAGAAGATTGCAACCATGGCCGAGGCGTTCCAGCGCCCCATAGCGCCGCATGATTGTACTGGTCCGGTGGTTTTTGCAGCCTCGATCCATCTTTCTCTCAATGCGCCCAATGCGATTTTTCAGGAGTCTGTGCGCGCCTATTACACCTCATGGTATCGCGATCTGGTGACTGTGATGCCACGCATCGAAAAGGGTGTGATCTATCCGTTTGAAGGTGCCGGTCTGGGACTCAAACTCTCTGACTTTGTTCTTGAAAACCCAGATGTGGTCCGTCGTAAAACGGGGGCTGTGTGATGGCCCATTATCGCTGCATAGCCGATCTGCGCGGACAACTCACTGAAAGCCCTGTCTGGGATGACAGACGTAAAACGCTGTTTGCATGCGATATCAACGGGCAGAAAGTTTATGAGATTGATCTCGATAAAGGGCCTCTGCGCGAATGGTCTTTCGAGACTGCAGTTCCTTGTCTCGGGCTTGCGGAAAGCGGCCGACTGGTCGTTTCGCTTGCGCGCGAGATTATCCTTTTTGATCCCGAAACACTGGAACGCCAGACTCTTTGGGATGGTTATGACGAGCCGGAAACATCGCGCCTGAATGACGGCAAGATTGGACCGGACGGAGCTTTCTGGATCGGTAGCATGGATGCGCGTCCACAGCGTGAAGCCATTTCAAAACTCTATCGTGTGACTGCTGATGGCAAAGCCGAAATCAAGGCGGAAGGCTTTGAGATTTCCAACGGTCTTGCATGGACTGCCGATGCTGCAACGATGTTCCACACAGATTCCCGTGGGCCATGGATTGATCGCTATGATTTTGACGTCGAAACCGGATTGATAAGCAATCGTACCCGCATTGCTGATCTTGATGAAGAGACGGGGCGTCCTGATGGTGGCGCCTGCGATAGTGATGGCAATTACTGGAGTGCCGGGGTTTCTGCTGGTGTCCTCAACCGCTTTGATCGCAATGGAAAGCTGCTCGATCGCGTAGCGGCTCCCGTTCCTGCACCGACAATGCCATGTTTTTGCGGCCCGGATCTTACGCTTCTTGCCGTCACGTCTCATCGCCTGGGAGCATCTGAAACATTGGAAGCTGCACCGCAATCAGGTGGTATTCACCTCATGCAGGCGCCTGTTGCGGGTGCGAAAATTGCCAGAATGAAGGGAGTCTGAACGGATGAAACGTCTGCTTCTCACCGGCGCGTCAGGCAATCTGGGGCGTATGCTGGCTAAAAGACTGACACAGGCAGGCTATTGGCTGCGCTTGTCCGATATCGCACCGTTTCCCGATGTTATGCCGGAGAATGCCGAGTTCATTCAGGCCGATCTGATGGATGCCGGTGCCATTACCGATCTTGTGCGCGGTATGGATGCGATTCTGCACTTTGGTGGCATCAGTGTGGAGCAGCCCTATGATGCGGTTGCCAAAGCCAATCTGCTTGGTGTTACGCATGTTTTTGAAGCGGCAAGGGCTGAAAAGCAGCGCGTCATTTTCGCTAGCTCCAACCATACGATCGGCTTTTATCCTCGCGACAAGGCGCTTGGCGCGGATGAATCATATAGACCCGACGGCTATTACGGGCTTTCCAAGGCCTATGGTGAACTGCTGGGGCGCATGATGTTTGACAAGCACGGTATTGAAAGCGTGCATCTGCGTATCGGTTCCTGCGTGCCCGAGCCAACAGAAGCGCGGCATCTATCGACATGGCTTTCGCATGATGATCTGGTTCGGCTGCTGATAGCAGCTGTTGAAGCCCCAAAAACAGACGTTGCAATCGTCTGGGGCGTTTCCGCCAATGCCGCGCGCTGGTGGGAGAAGGATGATGCAGCGCTGATTGGTTATGTTCCGCAGGATGATGCTTCCCGCTACGGCGATCTGGCAGAAACCGGCGATGCTGTATCACGCAGATTTCAGGGCGGAACATTCACCGCCCATGACTACTCGCGTGAGGAATGAAGCTGTGGTGCCCATGGTTGTTGAACTCAACGCTTATAATTATCGTCTGAGGCTTGCCCCCCAATATGGTGCAACTTTGCTTGAGGCAGAGTGGCACCACCCGGATGGCTCATGGGTAGAATTACTTGAGCCACTCGCAACACCCGAAGCGGGCCTGAAAGCAGGGTGCTTCGTGATGGCACCTTTTGCCAATCGTATAGATGGTGGGCGGTTCGCTTTTGAAGGAAAAACTGTTCAGCTGCCGATCAATGCGCCACAGGAAGGCATGGCTATTCATGGCTTTTCGAGGATGCATAGCTGGGAGGTGGTGGAGACCAGCGACAATCGGGTGCATGTGCGCGATGAGGTTCACAGTGACGACCATCCCTACTCATACAGGCTGGATCAAATCATCGATATTGCGCCTGATGGCTTTCGCATATCGCTGAGTATCCAGAATGAAGGCGACAGCGCTCTGCCGTTCGGCATTGGCCTGCATCCGTGGTTTTCTAAAACCAACAAGGCAACGCTTGAATTTCAATCCAATGGCGCACCACAGCTTGATACACGCGGATTACCACAAGGTATCCCCGAAGCTATCGACTGGTTTACTCCGGGAAACACAATTGCTCTGTCAAAATTGTCGCTGGTGAATTGCTGTTTCACAAGCTGGAACCGTGAGGCGACAATACGCTGGCCGGAAACATCAACTGGCCTCCGGCTTAAAGGCGAGGGCGCGTTGCGGCATCTTCATGTTTTCAATCCACAGGATCGCGCAGTCTTTTGCGCTGAACCGGTAAGTCACCTGCCGGATGTTATCAATAGGCCAGCGCTTGGTGAGGATGCAGCTATGACAGTTCTCAATCCTGGAGAAGCGCTGACGGGTGCTCTCCTGTTCTCCGCTCATCTTTTGCCAGACAATGCACCTGGCATTTGCAGAAATTTGCGCAGCTCAAATACCGGGAAGGCCCTGAAATGACCAGAAAAGCATATGAAGATCTGCGTTCTGCGCGCTGGATGTTACCAGATGATCAGCGTTCTTCCGGCCATCGTTCAAGAACCATGCAGATGGGGTATGATCCGGTGGATTGGGAGGGCAAACCAATCATCGCAATCATCAATACCTGGTCGGATGCACAACCTTGTCATGCGCATTTCAAGGATCGTGTTGAGTGGGTGAAGCGCGGCATTCTGCAAGCAGGCGGTTTTCCGCTTGAGCTTCCCGCATTGTCGCTTTCTGAAAGCTATGTGAAGCCAACAACCATGCTCTATCGCAACATGCTGGCGATGGAGACGGAAGAGCTTTTGCGTTCTCATCCGGTTGATGGTGCTGTCCTGATGGGCGGCTGTGACAAGACCACACCGGCACTCATTATGGGCGCCACCAGTGCTGGCTATCCCTTCATCTTCCTGCCTGCAGGCCCCATGCTTCGTGGCAACTATGCTGGAAAGACGCTTGGATCTGGCACGGATATGTTCAAGTTCTGGGATGAACGTCGCGCAGGCACCATCGGTAAGGAAGAATGGCAGGGTATTGAAGGTGGCATTGCCCGCAGCTACGGCCATTGCATGACGATGGGTACAGCATCCACCATGACAGTGATTGCAGAAGCCATGGGGCTGTCGCTGCCTGGTTCATCATCAATTCCTGCGGCTGATGCCAATCATCAGCGCATGTCGACGCAATGCGGTCGCCGCATTGTCGAGATGGTGTGGGACGATCTGACGCCAGACCAGATTATCACACCGGCAGCGGTGAAGAATTCGGTAATTGTTGCAATGGCGACCGGTTGCTCCACCAATGCAATCATTCATCTGATTGCGATGGCGCGACGGGCAGGCGTTCCGCTTGAACTGGACGACCTTGATCGTATCGGACGAACAACACCTGTCATCGCCAATATCCGCCCCTCCGGTTCCACCTATCTGATGGAGGATTTTTATTATGCCGGCGGCATTCGCGCGCTGATGCGTCAGCTCGGCGACAAGCTTGATCCCTCAGCCATTACCATCACCGGAAAACCGCTGACCGAGGGGCTGGAAAAAGCGCAGATCTATAATGAAGATGTTATCAGGCCGTTGTCCAATCCAGTGTATCATGAAGGGTCACTGGCCGTCTTGAAGGGCAATCTCTGCCCGGATGGCGCAGTGATCAAGCCCGCTGCCTGCGATCCGAAATTTCATCGGCATACAGGCCCGGCGCTGGTCGCAGACAGCTATCCTGAGCTGAAGAAAATTATCGATGATCCTGATTATCCGCTGACGCCGGACACGGTTCTTGTGCTGCGCAATGCTGGTCCGCAGGGCGGACCCGGAATGCCCGAATGGGGCATGATCCCGATGCCGAAAGCTCTGCTGAAGCTTGGTCTCAGGGATATGGTGCGAATTTCAGACGCGCGTATGTCAGGGACAAGCTTCGGTGCCTGTGTACTGCATGTGGCACCGGAATCCTTTATCGGCGGACCGCTGGCCTTGCTGAAAACCGGCGATATGGTCGAACTCGATATTCCGGCGCGCAGTCTCAACATGCTTGTTTCTGAAGATGAACTGGCTGCCCGCCGTGCAGCTTGGGAAACGCCGGAACCCAAGTATGAGCGTGGCTATGGCTTCGTCTTTTCCAAGCATGTCGAGCAGGCCGACAAGGGCTGCGATTTTGATTTCCTGAAAACCGATTTTGGTCGTCCGGTTGACGAGCCGGTCATTTATTAAGAGGCAGACCGATGTCAGACTATATTCTCTCCGACGAAACCCGCGCAAAATTGAAGAAGGTTTCAACCGCATCTGTTGCCACCGCTCTCTATAAGCGCGGACTGCGCAACCAGTTCATTCAGGGCTCGTTTCAGGTCGCACGTAAACCGGAAAACATGGTAGGTCAGGCTTTTACGCTGCGCTATATTCCAGCGCGCGAAGACCGCAATCCGATCACTGTTTTCCGTAATCCCGATCACAAGCAGCGTGTGGCCATCGAAACCTGTCCTCCGGGCTATGTTCTGGTGATGGATGCGCGTAAGGATGCGCGTGCTGCGACCGCAGGTTCCATTCTGGTGACGCGCCTTGCTTTGCGGGGCGCTGCAGGGATTGTCTCGGATGGCGGTTTTCGTGATGTGACGGGCATTGGTGAACTTGATATGCCCGCTTACTGCGCCAAAGCATCGGCCCCGACAAACCTTACACTGCATGAAGCCATCGACATCAATGTTCCGATTTCCTGCGGAGATGCTGCGGTATTTCCGGGTGATGTGCTGGTGGGCGATGCTGACGGTGTCATGGTAATTCCGGCGCATCTTTGCGATGAAATTACTGATGAATGCGTTGGCATGGAAGTCTTTGAAGATTTCGTTCTGGAAGAAGTGAACAACGGCGCGGCAATTATCGGCCTCTATCCTTGCACCAAGGATGAGTGGGCTAAGAAATTTGAAGGCTGGAAAAACGAAAACAATCGTTAGAGCGAATCCCGAAAAGTGCGAAGCGGTTTTCGGAAAAAGATGCGCGTAAAAATAAATGGATAGAGCATTTCCAATGACTCAATCAAAACAGGAAATGCTCTAGAGCGCCGTGCGCCCTCCTGGGCGCATAAAGGTCGCTCTAACACTCTATATTTACAGCATAATTTTACCTTAAACTGATTCAAGTTTAGGGAATTATGCTCTAGAGCGCATTATGCCGCGATAAGAAAACACCGCCTCAAACGGGCGGTGTTCCATTGTCGCGGAGAACTTCGCCCGCAAGATAAAGCGAGCCACCGATCAGAATGCGTGGTGGCGCTTCATCATCGAGCCAGCTGTCATGCAAAATCTTGAGTGCGTTCTCGACCGAATGAACAGGCTCAGCCGAAAGTCCGGCCTTCTGTGCACTGATCGCCAGCTCATTATTCGGGATACCCGCATTACTTGATGGGATCGGCACGGTAAAGACATGGCGTGCCATGCCCGTAAAGGCCTCAAAATAGCCGACAGGGTCCTTTGTGTTGATCATGCCGGTGATGAGGAACAACGGTCGTGTAGAGCGTTCCTCGAGGTCGCCAAAGGCTTCCGCAATGACAACGCCTGCACCCGGATTATGTCCGCCATCAAGCCAGATTTCCGATGCAGCAGGCGCGAGATCGAAAAGCTTACCATGGGTGAGGCGCTGCATCCGCGCAGGCCAGTCCACGACCATCATGGCCTTTTCAGCGGCCTTGTCGGTAATGGTGAAACCAGCCATCTGCACGGCTTCAATGGCAGCGGCAGCATTGGCAAGCTGGTGACGACCCGGCAGGCGCGGCAATGGCAGATCGATCAGCCCATCTTCATTCTGGAAGACCATGCGGCCATGTTCCTCGAATGCGAAGAAATCCTGTCCATAGATCGACAGAGGGCAATCCAGGCGATCGGCGGTTGAGATCAGCACTTCGCGCGCCGCGTCAAAGGGCTGGAAGCCGATGACGACCGGGCAATCCTGTTTGATGATGCCAGCTTTTTCAACGGCAATCAGCTCAACACGGTCGCCCAGAAATGCCTGATGATCAACAGAGATCGGCATAATGAGGGATACGGCTGGTTCGGCAATGACGTTGGTCGCATCAAGGCGTCCGCCAAGACCCACTTCCATGATGACGACGTCAGCCGGATGCTCGGAAAACAGCACAAAGGCTACGGCGGTCAGGACCTCGAAAACCGTGATGTGTTTGCCGTCATTGGCCTGTTCCACGCGTTCAATGGCATCAGCCAGAACATCGTCGGAAACAAACTTGCCGCCATTCTTGGAGGCGAGGCGATAGCGTTCATGCCAGTTCACAAGATGCGGAGAGGTATGAACGTGAACGCCCAGGCCGCTCGCTTCCAGAAGCGCGCGGCAAAAAGCGCTTGCCGATCCTTTGCCGTTGGTGCCGGCAATATGGATCACGGGCGGCAGGTTAAGGTGCGGATTGCCAAGCTTTTCCAGAAGACCGCGGATGCGGTCTAAGGAAAGATCAAAACCTTTTGGATGCAATTGCATCAGCCGTTCGATAACGGCATCCGCTTTTCCTGTCACGATTACGCCGCCTTGCTGTCAGCTTCTGGCTTCTTTGGTGAAGGTGCTGCTACCGGAGCATCGGTATTGGCGGGCTGTCTGGTCATGATTTTGAGCAGACGTGCAATGGTTGACTTCAGCTCAAGGCGTGAGACGACCATGTCGACCATGCCATGTTCCATCAGATATTCAGCGCTCTGGAAGCCTTCAGGCAGCTTCTCGCGAATGGTCTGTTCGATCACGCGAGGACCGGCGAAGCCGATCAGTGCGCCCGGCTCTGCAATGTGAATATCACCGAGCATTGCGTAGGAAGCGGTCACACCACCCGTTGTTGGGTTGGTAAGAACGACAATGTAAGGCAGGCCAGCTTCTTTGAGCATCTCCACGGCAACAGTGGTGCGTGGCAGCTGCATGAGCGACAGAATGCCTTCCTGCATACGGGCGCCGCCCGATGCAGCGAAAAGAACCAGTGGACGCTTCAGCTCAATGGCCTTTTCAAAGCCCTGAATGATGGCTTCGCCAGCACCCATGCCGAGCGAGCCGCCCATGAAGCCGAAATCCTGAACGGTCGCGACAATCGGCAGACCTTCAATCGTGCCAAGACCATTGATGATCGCATCTTCCATACCGGTGCGCGACCGATAGTCCTTGAGGCGATCAATATACTTCTTTTCGTCGCGGAATTTGAGCGGATCGGTTGGAACCTTGGGGCTTTCCAGCGTCGTGTATTCGCCATTGTCGAAGAAGAAACGCAGACGGTCCTTGCCCTTGATACGCATGTGATGGCCCGAGCCGGGGATCACGAACTGATTGCTCTCAAGGTCTTTATGAAACACCATTTCACCGGTCGATGGATCTTTGATCCAAAGGTTTTCCGGCATCTCGCGACGTCCGAGCATCGAATTGATCTTCGGACGGACGTAGTTGGTGATCCAGTTCATGACGTTTGGTTCCGTTTCTTGTTCTTCAAAAAACTCTAAAGCTCGTCGCGTTTTATCGAATTCACACGACGCTCTTTAACTCGTTATCTCAACGCATGTCGTCACCGGAAAACCGGTTCCCACTTTTGGGGGACATGCTCTAACTTCTTAAATGGACGATTTATTGGGCAGCTTCAAGGCGTGTTGCGCGAACACTTGCTGCCAATGCACTGACAAGTTTGGTGACGGCAGCCGCCGGATCACCCTTCACCTTGCCATTTTCATCGAGTTCGCCCGCGACTGCTTTGACGATAGCGGTGCCGACAACAACGCCGTCAGCAGCCTCAGCAATGGCTGCAGCCTGTTCAGGCGTCTTTACACCAAAGCCCACACAGATCGGCAGATCGGTGCTCTTCTTGATGTGGCGCACAGCATCTGCAACTCGCGCCGTATCGGCAATTGCCGAGCCGGTGATACCGTTCATCGAGACGTAATAGACGAAGCCCGACGAGTTGGTCAGTACCTTTGGAAGACGCTTATCGTCGGTGGTCGGCGTGGTCAGGCGAATGAAGTTGAGGCCTGCCTCGGTTGCCGGAATGCAGAGTTCCTTGTCCATTTCGGACGGCAGATCGACAATGATAAAACCATCAACGCCGGACGTCTTGGCATCAGCGAGGAAACGCTCGACGCCATAGATGTAAATCGGGTTGTAATAACCCATCAGGACGATTGGCGTTGTGTCGTCCTCTTTACGGAAATCGGCTGCCAGTTGAAGGGTCTTTTTCAGTGTCTGCCCGGCTGCAAGTGAACGCAGACCAGCAGCTTCAATTGCAGGGCCGTCGGCCATCGGATCGGAGAATGGCATACCAAGCTCAATCACATCCGAGCCTGCTTTCGGCAAAGCCTTCATGACGGCAAGCGATGTCGCATAATCCGGGTCGCCGCCCATGAAATAAGTGACCAGTGCTGGACGTCCTTCGGACTTGAGCGCTGCAAATTTGGTGTCGATGCGTGTGGTCATACCGTGCCCCGTGGCAAAATGCGCGTAAGATAATCGGCGGTGGATTGGCCGGACATAACCGTCTCCATCCAGGCGCGCCGTTCAAAGTCGATGATCCCCAGTTCCCATACGCAGGCCATCAACAAAGGCTGTGCGGGCATGAAATCAATCTCGTCGCCGAGTTCAGACTGCCAGAGAATCTGTGTTGCGATGCCACCTTCCAGCCACCAGTGCAGAAGAAGCCACAGGCTTTCTTCACCCTGATGCAGAATAGCAAAACCAGCGCCGAGATGCGGCGTATGCTCGAGCTTTTCTGCAACCGATGCGATCTGTCTGCGGGCGATACCACGAGCCGCTTCTGCAAGCGGATTGGAAGGATCGGCTTCAATGATGCTGAGCTTGATTGTTGCCGAACCACACTCCGTCAGTCCGTCGAACCATGCGGCCCGCGGTCTGTAAGCATTGGTGTCGACAACAGCGTTGCTCATGCAATCCTCACATTTCCATGCCGAGCAGCTGCCCGACCGTGTGAACGTCCTTGTCGCCGCGACCGGACAGATTGACGATCATCACCTGATCCTTGCCCATGCTTGGTGCCATCTTCACGGCTTGCGCAATCGCATGAGCGGATTCAAGCGCTGGAATAATACCTTCAACGCGGGTGCAAAGCTGGAAAGCTTCAAGCGCTTCGTCGTCGAGGATCGGCACATAGTCAACGCGGCCGCTGTCTTTGAGCCATGAATGCTCAGGACCAACGCCCGGATAATCGAGACCTGCGGAAACCGAATGGCCTTCGAGAATCTGGCCATCTTCGTTCTGCAGCAGATAGGTGCGGTTGCCATGCAAAACGCCGGGGCTGCCCGCACTCATCGAGGCGCAATGCTCAACGCCATCAAGACCGCGACCGCCAGCTTCAACACCGACGATCTTGACCGATGCGTCGTCAAGGAACGGATGGAACAGGCCAATTGCGTTCGATCCGCCGCCGACGGCAGCAACGATCACATCCGGCAAACGGCCTTCCTGTTCAAGAATCTGCTTACGCGCTTCGACGCCAATCACCGACTGGAAATCGCGCACGAGTTCCGGATAAGGATGCGGACCAGCAGCGGTGCCAATCAGGTAATAGGTGTCTTCAACATTAGTGACCCAGTCGCGAAGTGCTTCGTTCATGGCGTCTTTGAGCGTGCCATTGCCAGCCGTGACAGGCTTTACTTCGGCACCCAGCAGTTTCATGCGGAAGACGTTTGGTTTCTGACGTTCAACGTCGGTGGCACCCATATAGACCACGCAAGGCAGGCCGAAGCGGGCTGCAACGGTTGCCGATGCAACACCGTGCTGACCAGCGCCGGTTTCAGCGATGATGCGGGTCTTGCCCATGCGCTTGGCAAGCAGGATCTGGCCGAGGCAATTGTTGATCTTGTGGCTGCCGGTATGGTTCAGGTCTTCGCGCTTGAAGTAAATCTTCGCGCCGCCCAGATGCTTTGTCAGGCCTTCAGCATAATAAAGCTTGGAAGGGCGACCGGCATAATAGGTCGAAAGATCGGAAAGCTCGGCCTGAAATTCAGGATCGCTCTTTGCCGTATCATAGGCTTCCTGCAATTCGAGGATCAGCGGCATCAGCGTTTCGGCGACAAAGCGTCCGCCAAAAATGCCGAACATGCCTTCTTCATCCGGGCCTGTCTTATAGGAATTGGGTTCAACCGGCTTGTTCAATGCTGCCACTCCGTCATGTGCAGGCTATTTGTCTGGCATCAGACACAGCCTGAAAGAATTCTCTAATAAGACGCACATCCTTTTCGCCAGGTGCGCGCTCTACGCCGGACGATACATCGATACCCGGCGCACGCGTATTTTGCAGCGCCTCGGCAATGTTGCCCGCGTTCAGTCCACCGGAAAGCATGTAATCGACACTTTCGTCAAGCGCGTCGAGCAATGTCCAGTCAAAGGATACACCATTGCCGCCGGGAAGGTCTGAACCTTTCGGCGGTTTGGCATCAAAGAGAAAGCGATCTGCGATGCCCTTATAAGGCGCGATCACTTCGAGATCGTGCGCGTCACGAATTGCAAAAGCCTTTATCACCGGCAGGCCATAGCGCTTCTTCACAAAGCCCACGCGTTCAGGCGTTTCATGGCCATGCAGCTGCAACATGTCAGGCTTTAATTCGCGAACGATTTCATCAAGCGTTTCGTCATCCGCATCAACGCTCACAGCAACCACTTTGGCGCGGCCTTTTGCTGCTTCACGCAGACGCCCTGCATCAGCGGGGGTAAGATGGCGTGGGCTTTTCGGAAAGAAGATGAAGCCAATATGCGTCGCCCCGCCATCGAGAGCAGCATTGACTGCTTCAGGCGTTTTGAGACCGCATATTTTTATATCAAAAACCATGGCGTTTCCGTCGCACATATTGCGACGGGACTCAAGCCGTTCCCGGCGCTGTTTCGGCTGGCGCGTCATCATAACCCTGTGCGATCAGGGTATCATACGCTTCCATGACCTCAAGGGGAACTGCCTGCGCAATCTGAAAACCCAGAGCCGGATATTCCAGAATGCGCCGCAAATCACCTGTCATTTCACGGACCAGCTTTTCGAACCCGTGAGCCTTTGTCGGCTGATCCTCGAAAGATGTAGCTGGTGCTGTGACAAAAGCCTTGGCTTCCGGCCATTGCCGGTCAACCGTTGCACGCACGCGGCGTTGCGTCTGTGGTTTGGTGACGAAAATCGGACTGATGGCACCTGGCACCATCTTTTCGCGCGAAAAAAGGATATTCTCGCCGATATTGGTCGCTTTTGGCTCAATGATGATGGCGCTTTCCGGCACGCCTTCAGCAATTGCGATTTCCGCAAAGGCTTCGGCCTCCGATGCCTTGTAGAGCCCTTTGGTCCAGTTACCGCTATGGCCTGTGAACATGAGCCAGGTGCCAAGGCCCTGCATGTAGAGATCGGCCGCATGTTTTGCGACGCGGGTATCATAGCTGCCTAAGCCGATAATGACATCGGCGGTCTGAAGTTCGTCATAGATGCAATGGTAATCCCATAGCACCCGGGCGGCATTTTGAATATTTGATGTCATGTAAAGTCGATAGCCTGTAATGCGCTGCCATTGCGCTTGAGCCATGCTTTGCAGCGCTCGGTATCGGGGCAAAGCTCTTGGCAGAGTTTCCAGAATTTCGGCCCATGGTTCATCTCGACCAGATGCGCCACTTCGTGGGCGACGAGATAGTTGATGACGGGCGGCGGGGCCATGCCGATGCGCCATGAGAAGGAAAGCACGCCATCGGAAGTACACGACCCCCAGCGGCTTTTGGTATCCTTGAACCGGACCGCCTTGGCTTTGCGGCCCACGGTTGCCGTATGACGTGCAACCAGTTGCTCGATGTCGCGTTTGACTTCGCGCTTGAGGTAATCGGCAACGCGCCGCGCAAGATGTGCGGGGTCGCCATGAACGAGCAGAATATTGCCTTCCAGCAAATCAACCGTGCCACGTCCGGGCTGATGGGTGATGAGATGCGGCACACCGCGAATGGGTATTTTCACACCCACACGAAGGCCAGCCTGATCGGGCAATTTTGCAATGCGGCTTTCAATCCAGCCTTCATGGCGGATCAAAAAACTCTGCACTTCACGGTCGGGCAAACCCGGTGGAATTGTAACACGCAGACCCTTACCGCCGGTCTCGATCCGAAGTGTCAGGCGTTTGGCGCGCGGGTTTTCAAGCACGCGCAAAGGCAATTCACGTCCTGCGACCGCATGAATGCGTTCGCTTCTGACTGTCGCCGACTGTTTAGCCTTCGATGAACGAAATAAGGAAAAGCCCATTCCTTAAAAATAAGTGATTCGCGAAAAAAGCCAGAAATTTTTGACGTTCAAAGCAAAACGACGCGGGTGAAGCATAATCCGACCGGAGTGGAACGAGGATCGATAAGATTATGCATTGGGTAAAAAAAGCTTAGAGCGCAGGTTTGATTCACTCAAACCGGGTTGCGCTCTAAGCCCGCGTCGCAACAGGTATTACAGCAATAATTTAGCGGTCAAATATCCGTGACATCGTTGCTGTCGGTCTTTGCTGGCGTGCGTTTGCCATTGGCGCGACGCTCATTCATGAAACGCTCGAACTCTTCCTTGTCACGGGCACGGCGAAGTTCCTGCGCATAGGCTTCGAAGTCGGCGCGGGCTTCTTCAAGCTTGCGGCGTTCTTCAGCCAGACGGTCGAGTTCTTCGCGGCGCCAGTCATCGAAAGCCGCATTGCCGGTCGTGCCGCCAAAGCCGAAGCTTTCACTTTTACCGCAGTTGCGGAAAGAGCCGAACATTGAGTCGGTCTTCTCGTTAACTTGGCGTTTGAAATCACCGAGGCGGTCGCCCCAGATGATATAGGCGAGCATGGCGAGGCCAAGCGGCCAGAAGAAGATAAAGCCCAGCACCATCAGCGCGATTGTCGCTGGTGTCCATGCGGGGCGGATCAATGCAGAATTTGTCATGGTCTACTCCGTTTAATTCAGGGCCGTTCGCTTAGTCTCGCGGCTTGAATTTGACGTGGTAAACCAATTGCGGCTTTTCAAGAATGTTGTGGGCCTGTTCCCGCCATGCGAGAGCTAAGCAATGTGATTATCTCGGAAATTTTTTCTGTAAATGTTCAAGCGTTGCCACTCCAAGACCTGCAATCAATGCCCAGAAGGCTGAACCGACTCCGAAAAAGGCAATACCGGAGGCGGTGACAGCGAAGGTTACGATAGCGGCCAGCCGTTCTTCTTCATGCTTGAGTGCCAGCGACATGGCATTGATGAACGGCCCCATGAGAGCAAGACCAGCGACCAGTGCAATCAGCGTTGCAGGCAGAACGGCAAAGATTGCCACCAGCGAAGCGCCGAATAAAGCGAAGACCACATAGAATGCCGCATAAACGGGCCCGGTCATCCAACGTTTGGTCGGATCGGGATGGGCATCCGGATTGGTACAAAGGGCGGCTGAAATGGCGGCAAGATTGCTGGTCCCTGCACCAAAGGGGGCAGTCAGCAGAGAGAAAAGCCCTGTCACCCTTAGGGCGGCGCTGGTTGGTGGCTCATAGCCGGATGCTCGCAATACGGCAAAGCCCGGCAGGTTCTGCGAAGCCATCGTGACAAGATAAAGCGGAAGCGCGATGCCGATCATGGCGCCGATGTGAAACTCTGGCCAGATCAGCGTGAGTGTCGAGATCTCTGGCGCAGGCAATTGCGGAATGCGTCCTGTCAACAGCGCATAAGCCATGCCGAGTACGAGCACGGCAATGACGGCGAGTGATGGATTGAACAGGCGGATGATGAAGAAAAGCGCTACCAGCGGCAGAACGAAACTCGGATCAAGCGAGACAGATTTTGCAGCTGCAATGACGAAGCTAAGCAACACTCCGGCCAGCATTCCCGAAGCAACCGATGCCGGAATGCGTGAAACAAGCGTTGAAAGCTGACGGACCAATCCGGTGAGGATCAGCGCAAGAGCTGTTACGATGAAAGCGCCCACGGCTTCAGGCATGGTAAAACCGACACTTGCGCCGATCAGTGCCAGACCGGGTGTGGACCACGCTGCGATGATCGGCATTTTGTAGCGCACACTAAGCCATGCGGATGAACCAGCAATAGCCAGACACACTGCCGTCACCCAGCTTGCTGTTTCGGCCTGCGTTGCGCCCAGCACATTGGCCGCCGCAACAATGAGCGCCAGCGTGCTGCCAAAGCCGACAATCGCAGCAACCGCAGAAGACGCAAAAACCGAAAAGCGCATGACTTAGTCTCCGAAAGATATACGTTCGGCGAGGGCCGATACGGTGCGGATCAGCAGTTCCAGGTCTTGCGGGCGCGAAAGACGATGGTCGCCATCGCGAACCAGCGTCAGCGTCACATCATCAACCGGCAGATGTTCGACGAGCTTAAGCGCATGTTGGTAAGGCACGGCCTCATCCTGCATCCCTTGCAGGATATGCACCGGACAACCGGTCTCGATAATGCCCTTAAGTACAAGATTGTTACGACCGTCTTCGATCAATGCGCGGGTATAGATGTAAGGGTTCGGCGAATATTCTGAAGGCTCTTCAAAATAGCCCTGTTCCATCAGATCGTTCTTCTGCGCTTCGGTCAGCGATGGTTCGACAAGCTCGGCAGTAAAGTCCGGGGCTGGGGCAATCAGAACGATCCCGGCAGGAGACTTGCCTGCTTTCTTCAGTTCCTGCGCCATGCGCAACGCAATCCAGCCGCCCATGGATGATCCGACAAGGATCTGCGGGCCTTCCGCATATTTGTCTAGAATCGTGAGGCTTTCATTCAGCCAACGTGAGATTGTGCCCTGATTGAAGTCGCCGCCCGACTCACCGTGCCCTGAATAATCAAGACGCAGAGCGGAATGCCCGGTCTTCTCTGCCCATTCATCAAGAACAACAGCCTTGGTGCCAAGCATGTCGGAGCGATAGCCACCAAGCCAGACAATGCCGGGAGCAACCTGTCCCGCACGGTTGCGGACTGCGATTTTAGCGCCATCGACATAAATAAAATCGGGTTCAGCTGCGCTCATGCTTGGTCTCCTGAATTGGCAGGCACTCTATCAAATTCTTTTCATTTGCCATTTCTGCCCGTCAGAGAAAACCTTTCGCCGGGTCACTCCCTTGAAATATTGAGGAATGTGACCGATATGTCGCTTTACACTCCCGAAATACTTCTTTCTTCGTCGGGGGTGATTTTCCCAGTCAAAGATGCTATTGACTTTACCGCTCGCTTGACCACATTTCCGCGTTAAACAGGGGTTTGATGGGGGAATGCCGTCGCGGGCAACGAAATTAAACCGCCTATGACGTTAATAATCAGGAGATAACGACCATTCGCCGACCGTTCAGAGCGACGCCGGTCCAGAAAGACGGACCGCGCTCCAACCGTGATATCCGGGTTCCCCGGGTCCAGCTTATTGATGCCGAAGGCCATAACCACGGCAGTATCCCGACGCAGGACGCCATTGCGATGGCAGAAGAAGCGGGTCTCGATCTCGTTGAGATCGTGCCAAACGCTGAACCACCTGTGTGCAAGATCGTGGATCTCGGCAAGCTGAAGTATCAGAATCAGAAAAAAGCCTCCGAAGCCCGCAAGAAGCAGAAAACGGTCGAAATCAAGGAAATCAAGATGCGACCGAACATCGACACTCATGACTATGAAGTGAAGATGAAGGCTGCACAGCGTTTCTTCGAAGAAGGCGACAAGGTCAAGGTAACACTTCGTTTCCGTGGCCGTGAAATGGCCCACCAGGAGCTCGGAATGAAGCTTCTGCTGCGTGTGAAAGAAGATACCGTCGAAATCGCCAAGGTGGAATCCGAGCCAAAGCTCGAAGGCCGCCAGATGATGATGGTTCTGGCTCCGCGCTGATTGTAAATTCCCG
Organism: Brucella sp.; assembly: GCF_032066345.1. Lineage (NCBI taxonomy): Bacteria > Pseudomonadati > Pseudomonadota > Alphaproteobacteria > Hyphomicrobiales > Brucellaceae > Brucella > Brucella sp. The sequence continues at coordinate 25,093 of NZ_DAMBKZ010000011.1, read as the reverse complement.
CCTTTGAAAAGCCGCCTTCGGGCGGTTTTTCTTTTTCCAGAATCACCCCACTTTCAGAGAAAACCATGAAAACATTGGGCGAACTGGGCAAATATCAGCAAAGACGCCGTCTTGCGATCGCTCTTCTTATCGGACTTCTTGTTGTCGCACTGTTCTTTGTGCGCTCGCGGTCAATTGGGCATTTGCATGAATATATCGAATCATTCGGCATAAGCTTGATTGTTGCAGCCATTCTCGGACGCATGTGGTGCACGCTTTATATCGGTGGTCGCAAAAGTGCCGAGATCGTGCAGACCGGTCCTTATTCGATGACGCGTAATCCGCTTTATGTGTTCAGCAGCATCGGCGCGATCGGTATCGGCGCGCAGACGGGCAGCATTATCATTGCGTTGGCCTTTGGTGTGCTTTGCTATCTGGCTTTTTCAACTGTCATTCGCACGGAAGAGAAGTTCCTCAAGGCCAACTTCGGCAAACCATACGAGGATTATTGCGCACGCGTGCCGCGATTCTTTCCAAGCTTTTCACTGTTCCGCGATGATGATGAGCTCAGGGTAAAGCCTGATCGACTGTATCGGACCTTTACGGATGGCCTGGTGTTCTTTGTGGCCTATCCGTTCTTTGAATTCATTGAGTACCTTCAGGACATCGGTACATTACCGGTTCTGCTGCGACTTTATTGAGTTTGAGGCACGATTCAGCCTGATTCACGTTGATTCAGGCATTGCGTTTTCTGACCTTTAAGCCTATAAGGCCGCGTTCGAACCGCCCGGCAGGGCATGCCGTGGCGGTTTCGTATGCTTTTCGGACTTGGTCTGTCCGGAAGTAAAACAAAGTTCCGGTCTTTTGCAGGACGGACGCTTTTTCAAACAAGAGGCGTGGAGTGCTGCAAGCACGACGGGGACTAAACAAAGGAGTAGCAAAATGCCCAAGATGAAGACCAAATCGGCTGCTAAGAAGCGGTTCAAAATTACTGGCACTGGCAAAGTTGTAGCTGCGGCTGCAGGCAAGCGCCATGGCATGATCAAGCGCTCGAACAAGTTCATTCGCGATGCACGCGGCACCATGGTGCTCTCGGACGCAGATGCGAAGATCGTAAAACAGTTCCTGCCTAACGGCCTCTAAGCCGTCTATCCTCTAAGGAGATCATATCATGGCACGTGTAAAACGCGGCGTTACCGCCCACGCCAAGCACAAAAAAGTTCTCGACCAGGCTTCGGGTTTCCGTGGTCGTCGTAAAAATACGATCCGCACTGCTAAGGCTGCTGTAGATCGTTCGAAGCAGTATGCTTACCGCGACCGCAAGAATCGCAAGCGTACGTTCCGCGCGCTCTGGATTCAGCGTATCAACGCTGCTGTTCGTGAACAGGGCCTGACCTATGGCCGTTTCATCGACGGTCTTGCTAAGGCAGGTATCGAAATCGACCGTAAGGTTCTTTCCGACATCGCAATCCATGAACCTGATGCATTCGGTGCGCTGGTTGCGTCGGCAAAGAAGGCTCTCGAGTACCTCAAGAACACCGAGACGCCAAACGCTTTTGAAGGCGCTGTTCGCTAAGCCAGCCCTTCCCAAGTGATATTTTGAATTTGGGGAACCCGCGCTGGCTCGGCTGGCGCGGGTTTTTCTTTCGTATCTGGCGCCAATGGCGCGACCAAGAGGCGTCGAGTGTCCCCTGGACACGAGAGGGATGTAAACCAAGAGGCGTGGAGCGCGTTCAGCGCGACAGGGATATAGACAATGAGCGATCTCGAACAACTCGAACAAACGATCATGGGCGAAATCGCTGCTGCCAGCGACGAGCAGGCGATTGAAGCGGTGCGCGTTGCAGCACTCGGCAAAAAAGGCACTATCTCTGAAAAGCTGAAGACGCTGGGCAGCATGACACCGGAAGAGCGTCAGGCGCAGGGTCCTGCCATCAACGGCCTGAAGAATCGCGTCACCGAAGCGCTCACTGAACGCAAGACAGAGCTGCGCAAGCAAGCCATTGCAGCGCGCCTTGAGCGTGAGAAAGTCGATGTGACCTTGCCGGTACGCGAAAGCGCCGCTGCGCGTGGCCGCATTCACCCAATTTCTCAGGTTATCGATGAAATCACCGCGATTTTCGCGGATATGGGTTTCTCGATTGCCGAAGGTCCGGATATTGAGACCGATTATTACAATTTCACGGCGCTGAACTTCCCTGAAGGCCACCCGGCGCGCGAGATGCACGACACGTTCTTCTTCAATCCAGACGAGAAGGGCGAGCGCAAGCTATTGCGTACGCATACCTCGCCGGTGCAGGTGCACACGATGGAGAAGTTCGCAGCCATTCGCGATAAGGAAGGCCGTGACGAACCGATCCGCATCGTCATTCCGGGCAAGACCTATCGCATGGATTCCGACGCTACCCATTCGCCGATGTTCCATCAGGTCGAAGGTCTGGTCGTCGATAAGTCGGCTAATGTCGCCAATATGAAGTGGGTGCTTGAAGAGTTCTGCAAGGCGTTCTTTGAAGTGCCAAACGTCACGATGCGTATGCGTCCGAGCTTCTTCCCATTCACCGAGCCATCGGTTGAGGTTGATATTCAGTGCGACCGTTCCGGCCCGCATGTGAAGTTCGGTGAAGGCACGGACTGGCTTGAAATTCTTGGCTGCGGCATGGTGCATCCGAATGTACTGCGCGCTTCGGGTTATGACCCGGACGTCTATCAGGGCTTTGCATGGGGTATGGGTATCGACCGCATCGCCATGCTGAAATACGGAATGCCTGATCTGCGCGCCTTCTTTGATGCCGATGTGCGCTGGCTCAACCATTATGGTTTCCGTCCGCTTGATCTGCCAACGCTGTTTGGTGGCCTGAGCGCATGACGCAACTGCCCGAACCTTATCGCGATGCCGTGACCTTCGCCTTTGGCGATTCGCCGGAACTCGCCGATGAGTTGCTCGCGCTCGTACTGGCAGGTCGCAAGATTGCGACCTGTGCCGCGCTTGCCTCGTTCGGTGAAGACGGCGAGCCGATGCCGGTCGTCGGACGTCGTGATGTGGTTCTGGATGGTCTTGGTCAACCTGCCGCGGTGATCGAAACAGTAGAGCTGACGGTCCGCCGCTTCGATGAGGTTGATGCCGCATTTGCGGAACAGGAGGGCGAAGGCCCGCTGGAAGAATGGCGAAAGGGGCACGAGGCCTATTTTCGCCGCAACGGCGGCTTCTCCCTTGATATGGAATTGCTTTGCGAGCGCTTTCGCGTGGTCGAAGTGCTCAAACGCTGAAATTTAGGAAAGAACACGATCATGAAATTCACGCTTTCCTGGCTCAAGGATCACCTTGAAACCGATGCGACGCTCGATCAGATCGTCGAAAAGCTGACCGATATTGGTCTGGAAGTGGACGGGGTTGATGACCGCGCTGTTTTCAGGGCATTCAAAGTTGCCAAGGTTTTGACGGCAGTTCAGCATCCGGATGCTGACAAGCTGCGCGTTCTCTCCGTTGATACGGGCGAAGGCCAGCCGGTTCAGGTTGTTTGTGGTGCTCCGAACGCGCGCGCCGGTCTCGTTGGTGTTCTGGGCCGTCCGGGCGATTACGTTCCGGGCCTTGATGTCACGCTTTCGGTTGGCAAAATCCGCGGTGTTGAAAGCTTCGGTATGATGTGTTCCGAGCGCGAGCTGGAACTTTCTGATGAACATAATGGCATTATTGACCTTCCGGACGACGTTCCGGTCGGCACGAGCTTTGCTGCCTATATGGGTCTTGATGATCCGATTATCGAAATCGGTCTGACGCCAAATCGTGCGGATTGCACCGGCATTCGCGGCATTGCCCGTGATCTGGCAGCCGCTGGTCTTGGCACACTCAAGAATACCCTGCCGGAAGTGGTGAAGGGTGAAGGCGAAACACCTGTTAAGATCATTCTCGATCAGGATGCCGAAAACCCGTTCTGCACCGGCTTCGCACTGCGCATGGTCAAGGGTGTCAAAAACGGCCCAAGCCCGAAATGGATGCAGCAGCGCCTGAAGGCTATCGGTCTGCGCCCGATCAATGCACTGGTCGACATCACCAATTATGTGACGTTTGATCAGGGCCGTCCGCTGCATGTTTTCGATGCGGCCAAAGTTAAGGGCAATCTGACAGTGCGCGCGGCAAAGGATGGCGAAACCATTCTCGGCCTCGACCAGCGCGAATATAAGTTCAAGCCGGGCATGTATGTGATCGCCGATGAAAACGGTCCCGAATCGATTGCCGGTATCATGGGCGGTGAGCATTCAGGCTGTGATGAAAACACTGTCGATGTCCTGATCGAATCCGCTCTTTGGGATCCGCGCACAATCGCACGTACCGGTCGCGAACTGGGCATCGTCACTGATGCGCGCTATCGCTTTGAGCGTGGTGTCGATCCGGAAATGATGGTTCCGGGTGCAGAACTAGCAACCAGGCTGGTGCTTGAACTCTGCGGCGGTCAGCCGACAGTTCTCGACGTGGTTGGTTACACGGCACCGACCGCGCGCGTCATTGATTTCCCGGTTACGGAAGTGAAGCGCCTTACCGGCATCGATGTTTCCTATGAGGCATCTTTCGACATTCTGAAGAGTCTTGGCTTCGGCGTTGAAGGCGACAGCAAGGTCATCAAGGCAACAGTGCCAACATGGCGTGGTGACGTGGAAGGCAAAGCCGACCTCGTTGAAGAAGTCATGCGTATCCATGGCATCAATCAGATCGAACCACAGCAGCTGCCGGGCCTTGGCACGGTGAATGGCCGTATTCTGACGACGTTGCAGATCCGTACACGTCTGGCACGCCGTACGCTTGCTTCGCGCGGCATGATGGAAGCTGTCACCTATTCCTTCATTTCCGAAGCGCAGGCCAAAGCCTTTGGCGGTGGCAAACCGGAACTGAAGCTGGCGAACCCGATCGCAGCTGATATGTCGGATATGCGTCCTTCGCTTCTGCCGGGCCTGCTCGCAGCCGCGCAGCGCAACGCAGATCGCGGTTTTGGCGATACGGCATTGTTTGAGGTGTCGGGCATCTATGAAGGTGACAAGCCGGAACAGCAGCGCCGCGTGGCCGGTGGTGTCCGTCGCGGCACGGCTGGTGTTGAAGGTTCGGGCCGTTTCTGGTCTGGTAATGCAGCACCTATTGGTGTTTTCGATGCCAAAGCTGATGCTCTGGCTGCCCTTGAAGCAGCTGGCGCGCCGGTTGATCGCATCCAGATCGAAGCCGGTGGTCCGGAATGGTTCCATCCGGGTCGTTCGGGCACGCTGAAGCTCGGACCGAAGGTGGTTCTGGGTTATTTCGGTGAATTTCACCCTGATACGCTGGAAGCGCTTGATGTTTCAGGCACGCTTTGCGGCTTTGAAGTCTATATTGATGCCATTCCTGAGCCGAAGGCAAAGGCAACCCGCACCAAGCCAGCTCTGAGCCTCTCGCAGTTCCAGAGCCTCAAGCGTGACTTCGCTTTCGTCGTGGATGCAAGCGTTGAAGCCGGTAACGTCGTGAAGGCCGTTTCGTCGGCTGACAAGAAGCTGATTGCCGGCGTGCAGGTGTTTGACGTCTTCACAGGCGCTTCGCTTGGTGAAGGCAAGAAGTCGATTGCGGTTGAAGTGTTGTTGCAGCCACAGGATCGCACGCTGACCGACGAAGATCTGGAAGCACTGGCAAAGCAGGTGATCGCAAATGTCACCAAGCAGACCGGCGGCGTTCTTCGCGGATAAGAATGAAACAAAAAGCCCGGCTTTTAGCCGGGCTTTTTTAACCTCGTAAACCGATACAATTGCCCCATGGGTCTTTGACCTGACACATGCGCATGTCGTCTTGAATATCGAGCGGCCCGCGATAAAGCGTGCCGCCAATGGCAATCAAATGCGCAAGCATTTCATCGAAATCCTCGACGTGCCAATAGACAACACTTCCCGCAGCACCCGATGAAACTTTTTCATCTGCCGGAACGATTTCCAGATCCACATCGCCGATCTGCAGATAGCTGAAATCAAACGCTTCAAGATGTTTGAGAACCGCCTGCGGAAAGGCTTTGAGATACCACTCGATTGCCGTCTCAACATCGCCGACGTGGATCAGAACGGCGGATATCGTGCCACTCATGCGGGGACAGCCGCACGCGCAGGCATGGCAAGCATGGCCATGTCGATAATCTTCTGTACGGCTTCGCGGGAGTTGCCATCACGGGCTTCAAAAGAAATGCTCTGCTGGATCATGTGATAAAATTCGGTCATTTGCGCAATGTCAGTTTGTTCTGTCAGATCACCTGCTGCAATGGCGCGTTTCAGGCGTTGCGAAAGCCGCTCATGATTTGTGTGACGAACACCCTGAAGGAACGCCTTCACATCGGCATTTTCAGGTTTGCACTGGATAGAGCTCACACTGATCATACATCCGCCAGCAGGACACGCAAAAGCGCTGTCGGCGCTTAGTTCCAGCCATTGCCGCATACCGTCCTGAATGGTGCGCGCATTTTCGAGTGCCTCGAAAGGAGTGGCGCCAATCGTGCGGCTATAATAGTCCACAGCTTCGCGAAACGCCTGCTCCTTGTTGCCAAATGCTGCGTAAAAGCTCGGCGGCGTGATGCTGATCGCCGACGTAAAATCGTTGATCTGGGCGCATTCATAGCCTTTTGCCCAGAAGACTTTCATGACTTTTTCCAGCGCAGTATCGCGGTCGAAACTGCGCGGTCGGCCGCGCGGAACCATTTTTCGCCCTTTCTGTAGTCATCCTTATATAATTTGCTTGACGCTCCGGAGCAAGGCGATATGAATTATGTAGTACTGACTATATAAATAGGATTCGTCCCATGAACGAAGTGTGTGATTCTGCCCTCACGGCGGAAGGGGGTTCTGCGTCTTCAAGCGAGGCGCGTGCGATCCCACTGGTGGTTTATTGCCTGACGCTTGGCGTCTTTGCACTGACCACTTCCGAGCTGATGATTTCCGGCATGATGCCAGCACTTCAGGAGGCTTTTGGCCGCTCGATTTCCGATATTGGTAATCTCATCTCGGTCTATGCTCTCGGCATGACGATTGGTGGTCCGCTGGTGACAATACTATTTCTGGCGCTGAAGATTGAAAATAAGCGCGGGCTGCTATTGCTTCTGATCCTTTATGCTGTGGGGCAAAGTGTGGCTGCCTCAACCAGCAATTTCCATGTGATGTTGGTAGCGCGTGTTTTCACCGGCATGGCAGCGGCGACAAGTTTCGGCCTGATGCTGGCGATCACTGCGCAGCTCGTCGTGCCTGAATTACGTGGTCGTGCATCGTCGCTGGTGTTTGCTGGTCTTATGCTGTGCACTGTTTTGGGTGTGCCGCTGGCAACCGCTATCACCAACGCTTTCGGCTGGCGGGCAAGCTTCTGGGCGATTGTGGTGCTGGTGCTGTTTTGTGCGTTGGTGATTGCGCTCAAAATCGAAGCAAAGCCAAATCATGCGGAAGTAAATCTGCGTTCAGAGCTGAATGAAATGCGCAAGCCACGGTTATGGGCAGCTTATGCAACCAGTGCCCTGGTGATCGGTGCCTCCTTCTCGGTTTATAGCTATCTTTCGCCAATTACTGCGAAACTGGCTGGCTTCCCGGAAGCGCAACTGCCTTATTTGCTGGCGGTTTATGGCGCTGCAAACATCACCGGCAATTACATTGTTGGTCGCTTTGCGGACCGTCATACGATTGCGACTATCTTTATCGGCATTCTGATCATGATGGCGGCAATGCTGATCTTTGCACTCTTTGCGGAGCTGAAATTTGCAACCATGCTGGCAATCGTCATGATTGGTCTTACGGGCATTGCGCTTAATCCCGCTTTCATTGCCCGTGTCATGCGGATTGCCCATCCGGGCGCGCTGGTCAATGCGATGCACGCATCAGTCATCAACATCGGTCTGGGCCTTGGCCCATGGGCTGGCGGCTTTGCGCTCTCAACGGGCTATAGCCTTCATGCACCGCTGTGGGTGGGCTTTATCATGACGCTTCTTGGTCTGTTGAGTCTCGCGCCCCGCGCGTTGCGTCGGATGTAATTTTCGACCTGCAAACAAAAAAGCCGGGGTTGATGCCCCGGCTTTTTGTATCGGAAGGGATGATTAATCCTTCGAGAAAATGGTTGCGCTCTGCGATGTCGAAACCATGGTGTTGTAATCACTAACAATCCACTGAAGATCAGAAGCGGCATTACCCTTGCGGGCATCGCCCTTGGTCTTTTCCAGCTTTTCCTGGAAGTCACGCAGCTTGCCCAAAAGGCTTGCAGGGCGGGATTCAAAAACATGGAACGAGTTAGGATGCTCGGTTGCGTAATCGTCCATTTCGCGAACGGCGGCCGCGTAAGTGTCCATGGCTTTGCCAAAGGCTTCCATATCGACAACTGGCTTTTCATTTTCCGGCAGCAGTTCAACAACTGCATTGGCACGCATCATGACATTGCGAACCTGCCAGTTGGCTTTTTTGCCTTCTGCCTTTTCAAGCGCATCAAGTTCGGCAAGATCGATTTTGGCCTTTTCCTCGCCTAACAGCGCATCGACACGCTTACGTTCTTTGGTGAACTCCGGCGCATATTCGGCGATCTGTTTGTGGAATTCCTTCGCACCAGCAAACTTGTCGGACTTATAGTCCTTGCGGTCGTAATATTTGCTCGCCTTTTCAACCACCGGGGCAAGCTTCTGATAAATCGCAATATAGCTCACCATCGCTTCATCAAGCGCCGGGAGTTTTGGGTCTGCCTTTGTGGCTTCTTCGGCTGCTTCAATTTCGCTGCGCACATCGTAAAGCGAGTACAGGCCGTAGACATTGCGCTCCTTGCCGGTCGGCCCCTTCTTCATGTCGACCCAGCTATCGTAGCGGTCGAGCGATTCTGAAGCGCGAATGGTGCGGTTGAGAAGCGAAACATAGGCGTTCATCTTTTCAATCGCAGCATTTGGATCGGCCTCATCGGCAGTTTGCGCGAAAGCTGCGGTCGGCAGAATGACCGCGAGAAGCGTGAACAGGATCGCACGAGGCGAGAAGCGTTTCATGTGGTTTTCCCTCATTGAGCACATTCTAAAAACGGTAAAATGATTGCAGTGCTTTCCTTTTCAAGGCCGGAAGTATGTCCCCGTCCGTCCTAATTATTCTCGGGCCAATCATTCTCTGGCCCATCATTGTCTGGCATCGTCAGGGAGCCAGTTGCTCCCGGAGCGATTTCTTATGACGGTGATGATTGTGGTGACGATTGAAAGCACGATCAGGTATTCGACAAAACGGAACGGAATCACAAACCAGCCGTTGATTGTGCGTTCGATTGCGCCATAGAGATTAACGATCTGAAACTCGTAATTCACGCCGGTACTACCGCCGCCATGACTGACGATTTCTTTGATTTGAAGATGACTGCCGGAGCTTCCGAACAGCCATACCAAAGGTTGGTTATAGACAGGGTTGCCGCGGCTGTCGAAAAACATGGCTGTAAACGACATGAACGAAATCATGATGGCTGCTGCTTCGGGCTTTCTCCAGTCGACTTTCGAGAGCCAGAATATCGCCGAGCAGACGGCAAGAAGAAAGACGCTCGCGACGCCATCGATAAAGATGACGCCATACATCCCATACATGAGGCCGAGCCCCACGAGGGAAAAGCAAGCAATAGCAGCGGCGGCGATGGCAAATATGCCAAGCACTTTCGTGATGGTTCCTGTTTGCATAGGGCGCAAAAAGCACGCACCCGCAAGAATGACAAGCCTTATTAGATTTTTCTACTTTATAAGGACGGTCATTTAAATCTTTGCGTTTGATTTATTCTGTGAACGCGAAAAGGCGGGGCTCCCCCCGCCTTTTCTTGCATAAAGTCAAAAGCTTTAGAGGCCGGTAGTTGCCAGCAATGCATCGGGATAGCGTTTGCCTGCAATCGTGTCAGAGCTGAAAAGCGTGTTCAGGCGATTTAGCTCGTCACTGCTCAAAGAAACATCTGCGGCCTTTGCATTGTCTTCGAGATGGTTGACCTTACGTGCACCGGGGATCGGTACGATGAAATCGCCCTGATGAAGAACCCAGGCAAGCGCGAGCTGCGCCGGTGTCACCTGCTTTTCACCAGCCATCTCGACAATCAGATCGACCTGCTTGTTGTTGGCTTCAAGGTTGCCGGGCTGGAAGCGCGGCAAGGTTTTGCGGAAATCATCTGCAGCAAAATCCGATTGCGAGCGAACTTTGCCGGTCAACATGCCACGACCAAGTGGGCTATAGGGCACGAAACCGATGCCAAGTTCGGCACAAACAGGCAGCACGTCATTTTCAGAATTGCGTTCCCACAGTGAATATTCGCTCTGAAGTGCCGCAATTGGGTGTACGGCATGGGCGCGGCGCAGCGTCTTTACACCTGCTTCCGAAAGGCCGATGGTCCGGATCTTACCCTCATCGATCAGATCTTTCATCGTGCCGATGACGTCTTCAATCGGCACATTCGGATCAACGCGATGCTGATAGAAAAGATCAATGGTTTCGATGCCGAGGCGCTTGAGAGAGGCGTCGGCCACGGCGCGAATATTTTCAGGGCGGCTATCGACGCCAACTGGCTTGCCATCCTCGATCTTGAAGCCGAATTTCGTGGCAATCGTTACTTTATCGCGAAATGATTTGAGTGCCTTGCCCAGCAGCTTTTCATTTTCATAGGGGCCATATACTTCAGCCGTATCAAAGAATGTGATGCCAAGATCAAAGGCACGGTGCAAAGTGGCAATGGCATCCTGTTCGTCCTGTCCGCCATAGGCATAGCTCATGCCCATGCAGCCGAGGCCGATTGCGGAGACAGTTAGTTCCTGACCAAGCTTGCGCGTTTTCATCGGTATTCCTTTCGGGGCGAGTTCTCAAATATGGGGAACTCGGAAACTCTGAAAACACAGGGTTTCCGGTAAGGCCGAAACTAACTCTCGAACAGGCGTTCGATAATACTGATTTATTTTCACGGGTTATTCTATATTTTAGAACAATGAATCGAAATCAGCTTTCCCAACTGGCTGTGTTGGCCGCTGTTGCTGCCCATGGCAGTTTCCGAGGGGCGGCGCGTGAATTGTCGATTGCGCCTTCCGCAGTCAGTCATGCGGTTGCTGCCCTTGAAGACAGTCTTGGCATCCGACTTTTGTCGCGCACCACGCGAAGCGTTGCGCCCACAGATGCCGGACGGCAATTGCTGGAACGGCTTGCTCCGGCGCTCGAGGAAATTCATCAGGCACTGGGTGCAGCAATTGAAGCGCGCGAGCACCCTGCAGGGACATTGCGCATTACGATGCCGCATATCGCAGCACAGTTTGTCATTGCGCCGCGATTGGGTGAATTTGCGGAAGCCTATCCCGACATTACGCTTGATCTGACGGTTGAAAGCGCATTCACCGATATTGTCGCAGCTGGCTTTGACGCCGGTATGCGGCTTGGCGAGAGCCTTGAGGCCGACATGATCTGCGCCCGCCTGACAAGCGATCTGCGTGCGGCGATTGTTGCCTCACCGTCCTATCTCGAAAGGACAACGATCCCCAGACATCCGAATGATCTGATGCAGCATCGTTGTGTGAGGCATCGCTTTGCAAGTGGTCGTATCTATCGCTGGGAGTTTGAAAAGGCGGGTGAAGAGCTGGAGATTGCCATCAACGGCGCACTTATTCTCAATGATGACCGGTTGATTCTCGATGCAGTCCTAAACGGCGCTGGTCTCGCTTATCTGTTCGAAGATCACGTTCGGGACGCGCTCACGGATGGAAGGCTGGCGAGGGTACTTGAAGACTGGTGCCAGCCTTTCGCGGGTCTTTACCTCTATTATCCAAGTCGTCGTCAGATGCGTCCGGCACTGCGCGCATTTATCGATTTCTTTCGCGGATCGTATGAGATGCAGCACCGCTTTCTGGGGGCGTGAACTTGGATCATATTCGCTATTCTGGCCTCCCGCAATCAGTACAGACAAAACGTTTTTGCAGAATAATCGAAGCTGTTCCAATCCTATCGGACGCACTGTCGCGCGCGCGCCGTCTCAACCTTCCAGATTGGTGGCTCGTTTCCGGTGCGCTTTATAATTCTGTATGGAATGTGCTGAGCGGACGCCCTCATGGCTATGGCATCAAAGACATCGACATCGCTTACTTCGATGGTTCTGATCTCTCATGGAGTGCGGAAGATTCGGCTATTCAAGCGGGCGCTATGGCTTTTGAAGGCTATACGCTGCCTGTCGAGATACGCAATCAGGCGCGCGTTCATCTATGGTTTGAAGAGCATTTCGGAAAGCCCTATCCGCCGCTTCGTTGCGCATCCGAATCGATTGAGCGTTACGTAGCAATAGCGCATTGCGTGGGCGTGAGATTGGCGAGTGATAACACGCTCAATATTTACGCTCCTTTTGGGCTGGATGACATTTTTTCGTTTCGTATTCGGCCCAATCATGCCATCGATAACCGCGAAACATATGAAATCAAGGCTCGCCGGGCGTTGGAATGCTGGCCTGAATTGACTATTCAGAGCTGGGACAAAGAAGGCTGAGACCATAATGAGCAAAGGGACTGGAATGTTTCGTTGGGGTATTCTTTCCACCGCCAAGATTGGCGTTACGCAGGTTATTCCGGCGCTTTGCGCTTCCGATAACGGCGTGGTCCATGCAATCGCCAGTCGCGATCAGGCGCGTGCGCGTGCTGTTGCCGATCGGTTTGGCGCACCGCTGGCCTTTGGTTCCTATGAAGAATTGCTGGCAAGTGATGAGGTGGATGGTGTCTATATCCCGCTGCCAACCTCGCAGCATATCGAATGGACGCTGAAGGCTGCAGAAGCGGGCAAACATGTTCTCTGCGAAAAGCCGATTGCGTTGAAAGCCGAGGATATCGACCAACTGATTGCCGCGCGCAACAAACATAAGGTGACAATCGCCGAAGCCTTCATGGTCTATTACCACCCGCAATGGATCAAGCTGCGTCACCTTCTCGCTGAGGGCGCGATCGGAACGTTGCGCCATGTGCAGGGCGCATTCAGCTATTTCAACAATGATCCTGGCAATATGCGCAATCAGCCGGAACTTGGCGGTGGCGCGCTACCGGATATTGGCGTGTATCCGACCGTTGTTACGCGTATGGTGACAGAGAAAGAGCCGCTCTCGGTTCAGGCATCGGTCGAGTTCGATCCGAAGTTCGGTACTGATCGTTACGCGAATGTGTCGGCACGATTTGATGGCTTCGACCTTACTTTTTATGTCGCAACACAGCTCGCGGCTCGTCAGACCATGGTTTTCCATGGTGACAAGGGCTTTATCGAAGTTCACGCACCTTTTAACACCGGCAAATATGGTCAGGGCCGCATTACGCTCTATAATGGCGGTCATACGGAAGCGACCGAATGGTCGTTCTCCGATACAAACCACTACCAGCTTCAGGCCGAAAACTTCGTGCGTGCCACGAAAGGCGAAGGCGTGATGCTGTTTTCTCTGGAAAACTCGAAGGCAAATCAGAAATTCATCGATGCTATATATCGTGCTGGTAAAAGCGACGGCTTCGTGAGTGTCTGATTTGTGTGACTGGAACAACTGTCAGGAAGAAATCTTTCTGTGTCACATAGCTTGTGACTTGCAGTGAAAAACCGCCTTTCTTATATACGCCTCGCACAGGGCTTTGATAAAAGGCCGGGCGGATTGAAAAATCCTTCCCGACATCACACCTTGAAGCAGGCATTGTGAAATCGATAGGAACCGCTAATGGAACGCTCGGTAGAGGTCTTTGCGGTTTGCTGAATGGAGAGAAATATGGCTAAAGTTATTGGTATCGATCTGGGAACGACCAACTCCTGCGTTGCCGTCATGGACGGAAAAAGCGCGAAGGTCATTGAAAATGCTGAAGGTGCTCGCACGACGCCTTCGATTATCGCTTTCAGCGATAGCGACGAACGCCTCGCTGGCCAGCCTGCGAAGCGTCAGGCTGTCACCAACCCTGAAGGCACTCTGTTTGCCGTAAAGCGCCTGATTGGCCGCCGCTTTGATGACCCAATGGTCACAAAGGACAAGGATCTTGTACCTTACAAGATCGTCAAGGGCGACAACGGCGACGCATGGGTTGAAACCCACGGCAAGAAATATTCGCCATCGCAGGTTTCGGCCATGATCCTTCAGAAAATGAAGGAAACCGCTGAATCCTATCTCGGTGAAACCGTTACGCAGGCCGTTATTACGGTTCCAGCATACTTCAATGATGCTCAGCGTCAGGCAACCAAGGATGCCGGTAAGATCGCTGGTCTTGAAGTTCTGCGTATCATCAACGAACCAACTGCTGCAGCCCTCGCCTATGGTCTCGACAAGAGCGAAGGCAAGACGATTGCCGTTTACGATCTTGGCGGCGGTACTTTCGACGTGTCGGTTCTCGAAATCGGCGACGGCGTGTTTGAAGTTAAGTCCACCAACGGTGACACGTTCCTCGGCGGTGAAGACTTTGACATGCGTCTGGTCGAATACCTCGTTGCCGAGTTCAAGAAGGAAAGCGGCATCGATCTGAAGAACGACAAGCTTGCTCTGCAGCGTCTTAAGGAAGCTGCTGAAAAGGCAAAGATCGAACTTTCGTCGGCTCAGCAGACTGAAATCAATCTGCCGTTCATCACGGCTGACCAGACCGGTCCTAAGCACCTTGCTATCAAGCTTTCGCGCTCGAAGTTCGAAAGCCTGGTTGACGATCTCGTGCAGCGCACGGTCGAGCCATGCAAGGCAGCGCTCAAGGATGCAGGCCTCAAGGCTGGCGACATCGACGAAGTGGTTCTGGTTGGCGGCATGACCCGTATGCCTAAGATCCAGGAAGTCGTGAAGCAGTTCTTCGGTAAGGAACCGCACAAGGGCGTGAACCCGGACGAAGTTGTTGCCATGGGTGCTGCAATTCAGGGCGGCGTTCTGCAGGGCGACGTCAAGGACGTTCTGCTGCTCGACGTAACCCCGCTTTCGCTCGGCATTGAAACGCTTGGTGGCGTATTCACCCGTCTGATCGATCGTAACACGACGATCCCGACCAAGAAGTCGCAGACCTTCTCGACCGCTGAAGACAATCAGTCGGCTGTGACGATCCGCGTTTTCCAGGGCGAGCGCGAAATGGCTGCCGACAACAAGATCCTCGGCCAGTTCGATCTCGTTGGCATTCCACCGGCACCACGCGGCGTACCGCAGGTTGAAGTGACTTTCGACATCGACGCCAACGGTCTCGTCAATGTGTCCGCGAAGGACAAGGGCACCGGCAAGGAACACCAGATCCGCATTCAGGCATCGGGTGGTCTTTCGGACGCCGACATCGAAAAGATGGTCAAGGACGCAGAAGCAAACGCGGAAGCTGACAAGCAGCGTCGTGATGCTGTTGAAGCCAAGAACCAGGGCGAAAGCCTCCTTCATTCGTCTGAAAAGTCGCTGAAGGAATATGGTGACAAGGTTTCGGCTGAAGACAAGCAGGCAATCGAAGGCGCAATCGCAGCCCTTCGTACCTCGCTTGAAGGCGACGATGCTGAAGATATCAAGGCGAAGACGCAGACCCTTGCCGAAGCTTCGATGAAGCTTGGTCAGGCCATGTATGAAGCAGCACAGGCTGCTGAAGAAGGTGGTGCTGCCGGTGGTGAGCAGGCTTCTTCCAACGATGACGTTGTTGACGCCGATTACGAAGAAATCGACGACGACAAGAAAAAGTCGTAAGCCTTGTCCGTAATGCTAAGGCCCGGGACGTCAGTCCCGGGCTTTTGCGAATTTTCGGGACGGTTGCACCGGACGGACAGAAACAACAAGAATAGTCCAGCAGTCATACCACTCGATCAGAGGTGTGATTTGTGTCAAACAGGACCGTGGAGACGCTACCGTAAAGACGGATGCGATCCAGCCGTCGGGATAACGAACTAATGAAGATCGATTACTACGAAGCTCTAGGTGTTGAGAGAACAGCAGACGATAAGGTGTTGAAGACCGCCTTTCGTAAGCTTGCCATGGAGTATCATCCGGATCGTAATCCGAACAATCCGGATGCTGAACGCAAGTTCAAGGAAATCGGCGAGGCCTATGAAACGCTGAAGGACCCGCAGAAGCGTGCAGCTTACGACCGCTTCGGTCATGCAGCCTTTGAAAATGGCGGCATGGGTGGCGGTGGTTTCGGCGGCGGCTTTGGTGGCGCTGGCGGTTTTTCCGATATTTTCGAAGACATCTTTGGCGAGATGATGGGTGGCGGTCGCCGCCGCTCAAATGGCGGACGCGAACGCGGCGCCGATCTTCGCTACAATATGGAAGTAAGTCTGGAAGAAGCTTTTTCCGGCAAGGCCGCACAGATCCGTGTGCCGACTTCCATCACCTGTGATGAATGCTCAGGTACGGGCGCTAAAGCCGGTTCGCAGCCGACCACCTGTACCATGTGCTCCGGTTCGGGCCGCGTGCGCGCAGCACAGGGCTTCTTCTCTGTTGAGCGGACCTGTCCGACCTGTAACGGTCGCGGTCAGATCATCAAGGATCCTTGCGGCAAGTGCCATGGTCAGGGCCGTGTTACGCAGGAGCGTTCGCTTTCGGTCAATATCCCGGCCGGTATCGAAGACGGTACTCGTATTCGTCTGGCTGGCGAAGGTGAAGCCGGAACGCGTGGCGGACCATCGGGCGATCTTTATATCTTCCTGTCGGTTAAGCCGCATGAATTCTTCCAGCGTGATGGGGCTGATCTTTACTGCAAGGTTCCAATCTCGATGACGACGGCAGCACTGGGTGGAGATTTTGAAGTTTCCACGCTTGATAGCACCCAGACTCGCGTGAAGGTGCCGGAAGGTACACAAAACGCCAAGCAATTCCGCCTTAAAGGCAAGGGTATGCCGGTTCTGCGTCAGCAGGCAGTGGGTGATCTCTATATCCAGATCGATATTGAGACGCCGCAGAACCTCTCCAAGCGGCAACGCGAGTTGCTTGAGGAATTTGAACAACTCTCATCCAAGGAGAACAGCCCGAAATCGGCAGGCTTCTTCTCCCGGATGAAGGAGTTTTTCGAAGGTATAGGTGAGTGATGAAAAGGGAGCCGCTTGGCTCCCTTTTTTTATACTTTCCTTATTGTCGCCTTGCCTAACTAATCCAATGCGGCATAAACTTGTCTGATAACGACAATGGGAGCAGTGAGAATGGCAGGACAGCTCGGCAGGAAACTGGCCGCTAAGTTCGATGAGGAAATCCGTTTTTTCAAAGGCTGGATAGACGGACCGAAGGCGGTTGGCGCTATATTGCCGACAAGTTCGATTACCGCGCGACGCATGGCGAGTGTTATCGATACGAAATCAGGCCTGCCTGTTCTGGAGCTCGGACCGGGAACAGGTGTTATCACCAAGGCTATTCTTGCGCATGGCGTGAAGCCTTCCGATCTTTACTGCGTTGAATATTCTTCAGATTTTGTCGAACATCTCGACCGGACTTTCCCCGAAGTGAACATCATCCAGGGCGATGTATTCGATCTGGATAGCGCTTTGGGCAATATGAAAGATCAGAAATTCGACAGCATTGTTTCAGCCGTTCCGATGCTGAATTTCCCAATGCCAAGCCGCATTCAGCTGATGGAAGATCTTTTGTCCCGAATTCCACGCGGCCGTCCTCTCATACAGATTACTTATGGTCCACGTCCGCCAGTGCCAGCTGGCAAAGGCAATTACACTGTGCAGCATTACGATTTCGTCGTGCGCAATGTTCCGCCCGCACAGCTCTGGGTCTATCGTAGTCCGCTCGTCTGACCTTTTACGGAGTATATTAATCAATGACGGCAAAGATCCTGATCTTTGCGGGTTCTACCCGCAAAGGCGCTTTTTCAGGCCATATGGCAGAGGCGGCTTCCAGAGAGCTGGCGGCACAAGGTGCGAGCATCACGCATATTTCGCTGGCTGATTATCCGCTTCCCTTCATGAATGAAGATCTGGAAGCTGAAGAGGGTATTCCAGAAAACGCCATGAAGCTTGGTCGTCTCTTTTCCGAGCATGACGGTCTGATGATCTGTTCTCCGGAATATAATGCATCGATCCCGGCGCTTCTCAAAAACACGATCGACTGGGTCAGCCGTATTTCGAAGGATGGCGATAAGCCGCTCAAGCCTTATGCGGGCTTGACTGTCGGGCTTTGTTCGACTTCCAATGGTGCTTTCGCCGGTATGCGTGGGCTTTATCACCTGCGCGCCGTTCTTATGAATGTCGGCACGCATATTGTGACTGAGCAGTGTTCCGTTAGCGGTGCCGCCGATGCTTTTAATGATGATGACACTCTCAAGAATGAGCGTCAGGCAAAGATGCTGAGCGCTGTATGCGCGAGCCTGATTAAGCACTCAGTCAATCCGGGGCGCTGATAATTGGCACTATCTGCACATTTCAGGGCGCGGTATCTTTCGTTCCGCGCCCTGTTGTGCGAATAGAATAATCCGACCGGAGCGGAGCGAGGATCGATAAGATTATGCTTCAAGTAAAAGACTTTAGAGCGCCGATCTGATTAAATCCGATCGAAACGCGCTCTAAAACTAAAAATCACAGCGGAGATTTCCATGACGACGAAAGACTTGCGCGATCAGTTGATCGTGGGCCTCGATGTGCCAACCGTTGCTGAAGCGGAAAAGGTAGTTGAAGAGCTGGGCGATGCGGCCACTTTCTACAAGATCGGCTATCAGCTTGTGTTTGCAGGCGGTCTTGATTTCGCAAAGAGTCTGATTGCGGCAAAGAAAAAAGTCTTTCTCGACATGAAGCTCCTCGACATCGACAATACCATTGCCAAGGGTGTGGAAAATGTCGCGAAGATGGGCGTTTCCATGCTCACCCTCCATGCTTATCCAAAGGCCATGCGTTCAGCTGTGGAAGCGGCCAAAGGCTCTGATCTTTGCCTGCTTGGCGTGACTGTTCTGACCTCGATGGATGATGCTGATCTGAAAGAAGCAGGCTATTCCGATACGCCGGAAGCACTGGTGCTCAAGCGTGCGCAACAGGCGCGGGACGCGGGCATGGGCGGGATTGTTGCGTCGGCTGCCGAAGCTTTTGCCATTCGTCAGGCCATCGGCCCCGATATGGCCGTCGTTACCCCAGGTATTCGTCCGGCGGGAGCCGAGAAGGGCGACCAGAAGCGGGTCATGACACCAGCCGATGCGTTAGAAGCCGGTGCAAGCCATCTCGTCGTTGCGCGACCAATTGTCGGTGCAGGCGATCGCAGGGCTTCAGCCCTTGCCATTCTGGAAGAAATGCGCTCGGTTGCCTAATCGGTTTCTGAGGAGGATGATATGACCAAAGCCTATTGGATCGCCCGCGTGGATGCCCGTGATACGGAGCGCTACAAGGATTATGTCTCGACCGCCAAGCCTGCTTTCGAGCGCTATGGTGCGAAGTTCATCGCTCGTGGCGGTAAAGCCGAAGCCGTTGAGGGTCCGGGCCGCGCCCGCAATGTCATCATCGAATTTGAAACGATGCAGCACGCACTTGATTGCTACAACTCGCCGGAATATCAGGCTGCAAAGGCCATTCGCCAGACTGTGGCGGACGGCGAAATCGTCATCGTCGAAGGTGTATAAGCATGTCTCCCAAAAGTGGGAACCGGTTTTGGGTTAAAGACATGCGAAAGACAAAGAACTAAAGCGTGTACGCTTTAATTATAGCCTGACCGGCGGATCATGACGTCCGCTGATCGAAAGATCTAGCAATATGACCTTGCCCGCATGTGGATCAGCATTGCGGGCATTTTCATTCATGCCTTCATGAGCGCTGGTGACGATCAGCACAGAGGCGTCTGCGCCGATAAAGGCTGGGCAGGTTGGCTGGCTAACAGGAAGCTTGATCGAGCGTATCAAACGGCCCTGCGGCGAGTAGGCATTGAGCGCACTGCCGCCCCAGCAAGCATTCCACAGTGTTCCTTCTGCATCTACCACCGAGCCATCGACGCCACCGTCTTCCACGCGATGATGGAACACACTTTTTTCCGAGACCGGCAGCCCGGTTTCGGGATCAGTATCGACCCGCCAGATGATATTGCGGTCAGTATCGGCAAAATAAGCGATCTTGCCGTCCGGCGAAAAACAGATCGAATTGGTGATCGTGATGCCAGAGAAAAGCTTTTTGACTTGCCCCTCGCGATACCACCAGATCGAGCCAGCATCCTTCTCGGCCTTTTTGCCCATGGTGCCGATCCAGAAGGAACCTGACGGATGCACACGCGCATCATTGGAGCGCGTAACGTCATTATCGGCTTCCAGCGGATGGTGCAGCGTCAGGCGTCCACTGCCACGCTCGCGAACAAACAGACCGTGTTCGCTGACGATCAGCTGCCGTTCACGATCAATGACTGCAAGCGCGCTGGCTTTCATGCCCAGATCATGCGTGCGGATTGCACCACTATCGTCTCGTTCAATCAGTCGCTGGCCGAGAATATCGAACCACCAGCACTGACCGGTCAGCGGATCATAGCCCGGACCTTCCCCCAGTTCTGCGATATGTTCGGCAAATATGGTTGTGTTGACTGCGCTCACCTGTTCCTCCCGGGCTTTGCCGTTTCAACATAATGAAGCAGGCCGATGCGATCCAGTTGCAAATATTTAAGTGATCAGAAAGTTCTATGTTGCTTGGCGAAACCGTTTTAAGTTCCGGCAACTGAGAATCGCGAGGAAATCATGTCGCTTAAAGTTGCGGTCCAGATGGACCATATCAGCACGGTCAATATTGCAG
This sequence comes from Brucella sp., assembly GCF_032066345.1. Taxonomy (NCBI): domain Bacteria; kingdom Pseudomonadati; phylum Pseudomonadota; class Alphaproteobacteria; order Hyphomicrobiales; family Brucellaceae; genus Brucella; species Brucella sp. The sequence continues at coordinate 4,480 of NZ_DAMBKZ010000011.1, read as the reverse complement.
GTGACACCACTTTTGCTCTGTCGCTTGAAGCGCAAAAGCGCGGCCATGAGCTGTATCATTACACGCCTGATCGCCTTTCCATGCGTGATGGCGTTGTTACAGCGCGGCTTGAGAAGCTTGAAGTGCGCGACATCAAGGGTGATCATTTCACACTGGGCGAGCCTGAGCGTTGCAACATGCTGGATATGGATGTGGTGCTGCTGCGCCAGGACCCGCCATTCGACATGAACTACATCACCAATACGCATCTGCTGGAGCGCATTCATCCAAAGACGCTGGTGGTCAATGATCCGGCCTGGGTTCGCAACAGCCCGGAAAAGATTTTCGTTACCGAATTTCCCGACCTGATGCCGGAGACGCTTATCACCAAGGATCCACAAGAGGTTCTGGAATTCCGCCGTGAATTTGGAGATATCATTCTGAAGCCGCTTTACGGTAATGGCGGCGCAGGCGTGTTCCATCTCGCAGATGGTGACCGTAACCTGACTTCGCTTCTGGAAATGTTCGGCCAGCTCTTCAAGGAGCCGTTTATTGCGCAGCGTTACCTCAAGGATGTACGTGCCGGTGACAAGCGCATCATCCTGATCGATGGTGAACCAGTTGGCGCGATCAATCGTGTGCCTTCGGAAACCGATGCGCGCTCCAACATGCATGTCGGTGGTCGCGCTGAACAAAGCAAGCTGACGCCGCGTGAGCAGGAAATCTGCGCCCGCATCGGACCTTCGCTTAAAGAACGTGGTTTCATTCTCGTCGGTATCGACGTGATCGGCGATTATATGACTGAGATCAACGTGACTTCCCCAACGGGTATCCGTGAGATTGAGCGCTTCGACGGCACCAATATTGCCGCCCTCTTTTGGGATGCAGTTGAAGCTAAGCGCAAATAACACGCGTCTCTTCGGCGAAAAATTCATAGGGTCGGTCTGGAAATCAGATCGACCCTTTCTCTTGATTGCACCTATCGAAAGTGCTTAAATCCTATGGTTGTATTTAAGCACTTTCTCACGTTTGAGATGTGCTGCGTGTTATGCGGGGGCATATGGTAGCGCGGGTGGGGACGGTTGCCTTTCAGGGCATAGAGGCGGTGCCTGTCGATGTGCAGGTGATGGTGGCTCCGGGTAAAATGGGTATGTCGATTGTCGGCCTGCCCGATAAGGCCGTGGCTGAAAGCCGGGAGCGGGTGCAGGCAGCGCTCCATGCATCCGGGCTTTCCATGCCGACCAAGCGTGTGACAATCAATCTGGCACCCGCCGATCTACCCAAAGAAGGTTCGCATTACGATTTGCCGATTGCGGTCGGGCTGATGGCTGCCATTGGTGCTATTCCTGCCGATGCCATCCAATCATACATGGTGCTGGGCGAACTGTCGCTTGATGGCACGATCACGGCAGTTGCAGGCGTGCTGCCTGCAGCAATCAGTGCAAACCGCGAGGACAAGGGGTTGATTTGCCCACATGCCTGCGGCTCGGAAGCGGCATGGGCGGGTGCAGATGTTGATATCCTCGCGCCACGCAGCCTGATCGCGCTGGCCAATCATTTCAAGGGAACGCAGGTGCTGACACCGCCTGAACCCTCCATGCGCGTTTCAAGCGAAATGCAGCCTGATCTGGCTGACATCAAAGGGCAGGAGACTGCCAAGCGTGCTCTGGAGATTGCAGCCGCTGGTAATCACAATTTGCTGCTAGTTGGCCCTCCAGGATCAGGTAAGTCCATGCTGGCGCAGCGACTGCCTTCAATTTTGCCAAAACTCAGCCCGCGCGAGCTGCTTGATGTGTCGATGATTGCATCTATCGCTGGTGAATTGTCGGGCGGAAAGCTTTCTGACCGCAGTCCGTTTCGTGCGCCGCATCATTCCGCATCCATGGCGGCGATGGTGGGTGGCGGTTTGCGGGCGAGACCGGGCGAGGTGTCTCTCGCACATAATGGCGTACTATTTCTCGATGAGTTTCCCGAATTCTCGCCACAGGTTCTCGATTCGCTCCGCCAGCCGCTGGAAACAGGCGAATGCATGATTGCGCGCGTCAATCACCGCACCAGCTATCCGGCGCGGTTTCAGCTGATTGCGGCAATGAATCCATGCCGATGCGGTATGGCAGGAGAGCCGGGACATACATGCGCGCGTGGACCGCGTTGCCAGAGTGATTATCAGGCACGAATTTCCGGCCCCTTGCTGGATCGCATCGACCTGCGCGTTGATATGCCGGCTGTCTCGGCGCTTGATCTCATACAGCCATCGCAGTCTGAGCGAAGTGAGAGCGTCGCCAAGCGCGTGGCGCGGGCGCGGGCGATCCAGAGTGCGCGCTATGCAGCGCTCGGGCTCGATGCGTCGATGACCAATGCCAATTGCTCGGCAAATCTGATCGAGGAAGTGGCAAGACCCGACGCCGCTGGTGTTAAATTGTTGCGCGATGCCAGCGAGCAGATGCGCTTTTCCGCGCGCGCTTATCATCGCATTCTGAAAGTGGCCCGCACTCTGGCTGATCTTGACGGTGTCGATCAGATCAGCCGGATACATCTTGCCGGTGCGATTTCCTATCGTATGGGAGCAGAGAGGCTGTCTTCTGTGGCGTGAAAACCGCCACAGAAGTCCTGATCCTCATTGGTTCAGTTTGCGTGAAGTGTCACGGAGCCATTGTTGAGGAAACAGGCTTTGCTGAACAATGACAGGTCAAGTGGATTGGGAAGGCGTACGTCGCTTAAATCCGGGCAAGTTTTGATCTCAGCATCGAACGAGCGGTCGATCTGCGAGATGCAGAGAATGGTCATGCCTTTGTTGCGTGCAAAAGCCTCTAACGCTCGGATCTGCATCATCAGTTCCGGCGTCTCACGCTTCTGATCCAGGAGTTGAAGATAATCGATCACGATGCAGGTGCCATGCGGTTCGTCTTGCGCCTGACCGATTATGTAATCAGCACTGATTGCCTCGGATGTGTCGAACACGAACAGATCATTGAAGTCGCGCTCATCGACACCAAGCATGTCAAATCGCTTGGTAATGTCTTTTCGTGTGTAATCGAGAGAGTAGAACAGACCGCGCTGCTCCTTTCTCATCGCCTCAATGAGGATTTCAAGACTGAGCAGTGTTTTGCCATGGCCCGGACGTGCGCCCACCAGAACCAGATCGCCGGGATGCAGGCGTGCATATAGCGCTGCTGCTGAAACCTCGTCTGATTGTTTGTGTGTCAGCATACTCCAGCTTTTGAAGCCTTCGCGCGCTGCAATACGATCCAATGCAGCATGGAGAGGTATATTCTCATCACGCGACATAAGTTTCGCACGGCGTTTCAAGTGATAGATGGGAGCCGACAATTTCATCAAAACCTCCTATGCGAGCCATAATAGCAATCCCTCCTTATGCTTTCGCCCGAACAGTTGGTTCGATGGTTAGATTTCCCGCATGAATAATGCTTTCCCGATTGGAGGGGGGAGGCTTGGAAGCAGCCAGAATCAGAGCTTAATCCAGTTTTATTTTGCAGGAAATAGTTCAACGACAGACATGCGTTAAAAAGAAAGGGCCGGAGAGTAAAACACTCTCCGGCCCTGCGTTTCATACGATGTTCGTCTGCTTACTTAACCGAGCCAACCAGCAGATTGTCCTGAGATTCGATTGTGACCCAGCGACCGGTATTGTTTGCGGCCTGACGCTTCAGATAGGTGTAGTCGGTTTCATCCCAACGCAGAACTTCGTCAGTCAGATTGTCGAGAACGAAATCGCCACGATCTGTGCGAACGGTCAGAACCGCATGGCCTTCGCCGTCTGGCTTGCGAACAACCGTGATCAGCAGGTCGGTCATCGGAATGCCAGCCTTGGCCAGTTCACGCTGCTTGAGCAGAACATAGTCTTCGCAATCGCCAACAGTGGTCGGGTAAGCCCAATATTCCTCTACACCGTAGATTTCCATATCGGTCATCGGCTTGATGCGCTCATTAACCGAGAGATTGACGGTCTGAATATTCTGCCAGTTGGCGTTGTTGAGCAGAAGCGGGCGGGTATCGCGGCTCACGATGTTGCATTCAGCAGCTTCACGCTTGCAGAACTCGTAATGACCGATTGGCTGTGAGGTCAGTTTACCTGTCTGCATATAGGCTCCCGATGCAGCCTGAGCACCAAAGCTCGAGACGAGAGCAGCAATGCCAATGCTGGCAGCAGCGATAAACTTAATGCTCGAGCGAACTACGCAAAACATACTCAAAGCCCTTTTCACAGCCCGCACTGGGCATTTATTAACGAAAAGTTAAAATATGAAACATGGTCTGAGTCAATTGAGACTGTGGCGTCTTCGCCCAACATCTTAATTAATGGTTAACGCGGGTATGTATCTGTAAATACATCTATAAATTGTATCTATGGATGCAAAAAACCGCCGCTTGGAAGGCGGCGGTTAGGAAATTACTTATATAAAATATAGGCTTATGCGAAATCTGCTGCCGAAATGGAACAGCTTTTAAATAGGGGCTGGAGAATGACAGCCATCCTCAT